>JAUXIP010000067.1 GCA_030620935.1 Deltaproteobacteria bacterium
GATCGGGCCGCTTCGTCCGGATGGTGGTATCAACGAGGTGCCGCTGGAGGGAGATTTGACTGTCGATCCCATCGACGTGGGACGATTGAAATCCGCCGTGCCCAAAGTAAAAAGCGCGCTGCCCAAGGATCTGGATCTTGCCGGCGTGTTCCGAATCAAGGAAACGCGGCTCAAAGGGACACTCAAAAACCTTGCTTTCAACGGTACACTGGAGGGCACCGACGGCGCGATCAAATTCGGCAAGACCTTCCACAAGCCCTCCGGGACTCCTCTGACAGTAACCGCCGCCGGTCAGTATATCGGACAGAGGATTGTGCTGCGCCAGGCCAAAGTGAAGCTCCATACGCTCGAGATGGCGGGAAAGGGCGAGGTGAAAATGGGGAACGTCCCATTCGTCAACCTGACGCTCGATTCCAACCGCATCACTCTGGAGGGTTGGGAGAAGATCATCCCGCTGATCAAGAGCTATCAGCTCGGCGGCAGCCTGGAGGTCCATGTAAAGCTGCAGGGCAAGACTGGGAAAGGGGCGACGCCGCAAATTCAGGGAACGGCGATCCTGTCGGGCATAAGCGCGAAGCCGCCGCAGTTTCCGAAGCCGGTCAAAGACCTGAACGCGAAGATCGCCTTCACCGGCCAAAGCGCGGATCTCAAGGAAACCACCATGACGCTCGGCAATTCGCAGATCCGGCTGGCAGCTCAAATCAAGCGCTTTTCACCTCTGACGCTTTCCTACAAAATGTCCACTCCCGAGCTTCGCCCGGCTGACTTTCAGGCGTCGCTCCCCGAAGAGCGCAAGGCCGATGTCCTCAAGAGGGTGACGAGCGAAGGGGAGCTTGTCTTGCGCGACGGCAATCCGACCTATCAGGGAAAGGTCGCGTCGGCTCAGGGAACGCTTTACAAAATCGGTTACAAGAATCTTGGCGCGGCCCTGTCCCTGAAAAACAAGATTGCCAACATACGTAGCCTGCGCGTCAACGTGCTTGACGGCTCGGTGCAGGCCGACGGGCAGTTTGCGTTCGACAAACCTACGCCGCGATTCGCTCTGAATTCCAGAGTGAAAGGAATCGACATCAAGACATTATACACTGCCCTGAATCCTAAGGCTGAGCGCGATATCCGGGGGCGGCTTAATGTCGACATGAAGCTGTCCGGGAGCGGTAAGCAGTGGGACGAGATCAGGCCCTCGCTTCAAGGCCAGGGAGTAGTGGAGGTCGTTCAGGGGGCTTTGCTCGATTTGAACATCGCCGAGGAGGTCCTGACCGGCATTACGGGTGTTCCCGGACTCAGTTCTCTTATCAATCAGCGAGTACGTGATAAGTATCCCGAGATCTTCACCAGGGGAGATACGGAGTTCAAAGAGCTGAAAAGCGTATTTACTCTGAGCCGGGGAAAGATGAACGTGCAAGATCTGCGGATTACTGCTGCGGAGTTTACGACACGCGGAAAAGGTTGGCTGGACTTTGATCGCAGAGTGAAATTTCGCTCCGTGCTTATTTTCTCACAAAGGCTCTCCGCCGACCTCGCTGGTTCCGCCAGAGAGGTCAAATATATCTTCAACGATCAGGGGCGCTTGGAAATCCCCTTTCGGCTCAAGGGAACCTTGCCGGGCGCCAAACCGAAGCCTGACATGTCACACATCGGAAAGCTGTTGCAGAGAGGGATGATGCAGAGAGGATTGGACGAGTTGAGGAGACGGTTTGGTCCGAAAGAGCCGACTCCGAAAGAAGGAGAAGCCCCTCCTGAGGAGCAGCGACAAGAGGAACAGCCGAGAAAGAGCCCGGCGGAAGAGCTAATTCGTCGAGGGCTGGAAGGGCTTTTTGGCAGATAAAATAGAAAAGGTGTAGGGTAGGTAGGAATAGGTTTACCCCGTACCACAGAACGCCCCGTACGTCAGTGCGGGGATGAATGTTCTGAAATCCCGCCAAGGGCAGTGCCCTAAAGCCACGGACGTAAGTCCGTGGTACGGGGTTTACTTTCCGAAGACTTCCTTGAGAAGATCCGTGACCCGCGCTGCCGGATCCTTGCGGATTTTTTGCTCCTCTTGTCCCAGGACGTAAAACAGTCCATCCATCGCCTTGTCCACGACATATTGATCCACGTCGAAGGCCACGCTCTTGGTGAAGGGAATGTTCTCGTAGCGTCCGACGAGCTCCTTATATTGTCGCGTCACGCCAACCTCGTTCGTAACCTGTTCAACGACCGGACGGAATGCCGTTGCTAACTTGCCGGAGGTCTTTTCCTTAAAATAGTCTGTGGCGGCGGTATCGCTTCCGCCGAGGATCTTCCGGGCATCGTCGAAGGTCATCTGAACTATAGCATCCCAAAAAATTTCTTTGGCAAACGGCGCAGCCTTTTCCGCTGCTCGATTCATGCTAAGCACGAACTCATCAATCTGAGAACCGTAGCCAACCAACCGCAGCGGTTTCTCCAGCTTCTGGAGCGTTTTAGGCATGAGGATTTTAATCGCTTTATTCTGGAAATAGCCGTCTGTCCGGCCGGTCAAGTTCACGGTGTTCTCGGTGCCGACCTTCAGCGCCTCTTTTAAGCCTGACCCGATCTTCACATCACTGAGGCCGCTCTGCCGGCCGATACCGAGCCCTTCGAGCAGCCGGTCGAACTGGGCCCACACAGGAGACGCGATCAGTAACAAGGCTATGGCGATGCCAAATGCTCTGTTCATCTTTATCTCGATCAGCCTTTTGCTGCTTTATGAAGCCGCTCGTGTCGGCAAGCGCTCACTCTGTGATTGAGGCGCGTCAAAATTGTAAAGTCTGGCTACGTTAAGATTAAGCAATTTTGCGCGCTTCTCCGCCGGAAGGTGGCCTAAGTCACGGTCGATGACCTGCCTGGAGTTGGGCCAGGTGGAGTTGGCATGGGGAAAGTCGTTCGACCACATGCAGTTATCCTCACCCCACCACTCCAGATTATGACCGCCGACGCTGTCGTTGAAGAAGGTGCTGTAGATCTGCCGATGGAAATATTCGCTGGGCTCTTTGATTATGGGTGGAGGATTGACCCCACGAAATCGGCGAAAATAGTAGTCCCACTGCTGGACGACGAAGGGTAGCCACCCGATCTCATTCTCAACAGTCACGATTTTCAACTTAGGGTGTCGCTCCAGGACGCCGTAAAAGATGAACTCGAACAGCGCATTCGTAACATCCAAAAGCTTTAGGTTCACGCTCCCCCGGTAGTGCTCGACCCCCTTCCGCCTTTCCTTGTTTTTATTATAACTGTGTCCGGTAAGGATGTGGAGACTGATCGGTACATCCAACTCCTGTGCGGTCTCCCAGAACCTGTTGTAATGTACCGAATAAAAAGGCAGCTCCTTATGCGGCGCCTGCCAGATCATGGCGCCCTTTAATCCCGCTTTTCTGCAGCGCTCCAGTTCCTGGATAGCGTGATCGATGTCATAGACGGAAATGGCGGCGACACCGACCAACCGCTGCGGGGCCACCCGGCAATACTCGACCAGCCAGTCGTTGTAGACTCGAAAGCATGCCTCTTGTAATTTCGCATCATCCAAACCGAACAGCTCAAGGCCAAGAGTCGGATATAGGACCTCCGCACTTAAGCCGTCAACCTCCATCTCTTTGATCCTTGCATGAGGGTCCTGCCCGCCGGGATGTTTCTGAAAACCTTCCCCTACCTTATGCTCCGGAAAGCGCGGTGCTTTTTCTTTCCAAGGCTCGGGAACCCGATTTGCCCAGAGGTCGGGCGGTTCCATCACGTGGGAGTCCGCCGAGATGATTACCTCTTGAGAATTGCCACTGCCTTGAGGTGTTTTCATCATACTTCCCTCCAGTGGTTCTCGCTGTCATTCTACGTTGCTTATTACCGACAATCTTATTCCAGTTGGACCCTAGTGCATACGTGGTGAGGTGTCAATTACAACACCTGATCCGTCGATAAGGGGCGCTTGCCGCGTTGTCGCTTCGAGCTCGCATCCTCACGTACTGCCGTGTACGCTCCGGTGCGATCCGCCTGTAAGATAGGGCCGCCTTGCACCCGCCTCCTTCTCGACGGCCAGGGCTTTTGAGATGTTGCAAGCTTGTGCACGGATTATGGTGTGTCAATATTAGCCCTTGACATTTTAAGGGTAAATGGAATAGGTCTATGGCGAAAATGGCACAGAAGGCGACTCGTGTTTCTTAGGGAGATCCTGCAAGAATTCAAACAGGGAGGTGTCTGATGACGAGCTTACGTGGACTGATTGTGAAGATCGCCAAGCCGATCGTTGCGATGACCATTCTATTCGTGGCTTTTTATTTCTCCGGGACGGCTCAAGGGGCGGAGAAGCCGCGCGCCGGCGGCGAATTGGTGTTCGCCGTGGCTGCGGAGCCTGCCAGTTATGACGGTCATCGGGAGACAAGTTTTTCCCACCTTCATCCGGTGGCGCCCAACTACAGTCTATTACTCAAGTTCGACCAATGGAAGTATCCGAAAGTCGTGGGGGACCTGGCTACGGGTTGGACGGTTTCGGCCGACGGCCTCACCTATGCTTTCAAGATTCGCAAGGGCGTGAAATTCCACGATGGAACCACCCTTACGGCTAAGGATGTCAAAGCCAGCTACGATAAAATCATTTTCCCCCCCAAAGGAGTGAGGAGTGCTAGGAAGGCCTCTTACCTGATGGTGAAGTCCGTAGAGGCCCCGGACGATCAGACAGTCGTCTTTAGACTCAACTGGGCGTCCCCATCGGTACTTCCCAACTTGGCCTCTCCCTGGAATTATATCTATAGCGCAGCCAGGCTGGAAAAGGACCCCCACTGGTATGAGAAAAATATTATGGGAACAGGCCCTTTTACCTTTGTCAAGCACGTGAAAGGGTCCCATTGGGTAGGAAAAAAGAACCAGAACTATTTTAGGAAAGATCGCCCATACCTTGATGGATATAAAGGGATCTTCATGCGAAAGACCTCCGCCCGTGTGGCGGCGATTCGGGGTGGGCGTGCCCTGATAGAGTTTCGCGGTTTCTCGCCGGCTGCCCGGGATGACCTGACAAGAACTTTAGGGTCAAAGGTGAAAGTTCAAGAGAGTCCTTGGCTCTGCGTCTTAACGGTCGCGCTCAATACCAAAAAGAAGCCTTTTAATGACGTGCGTGTACGACAGGCGTTGACTTTGGCTCTGGACCGTTGGGAAGGCTCAAAGCATCTGTCGAAAATCGCCATAGTGAAGTCGGTAGGAGGCGTGCTGCGTCCGGGCTATGATGCATATGCTGCGACTGAGGCGGAGCTGACCAAGATCCCCGGCTTCAGTAAAGATATCAAGGCATCGCGTAAAAAGGCCCGGCGCCTCCTGAAAGAAGCGGGAGCCGAGAAGCTTACGTTCAAGCTCAACAACCGGGATGTCGATATGCCTTATGAAATTGTAGGAGTCTGGCTCATCGACCAGTGGCGCAAAATCGGGGTCAATGTCGACCAGCATGTCCAAGAGACGGCGGCCTTTTCCAAGGACCGGAAAAGCGGGAACTTTGAGGCGACCATAGACTGGGCCTGCGACTTTATGGACGAGCCGGACTTGCAGCTCTTTAAGTACGTCTCCCGCAGCAAGAGCCCGATCAACTATTCAAATTACGAAGATCCGGTTCTGGATGAGCTCTATGAAAAGCAGAGCAAGACACCGGATCCCAAAGAGCGCCGCAAGATCGTGAGAGAGTTTGAAATGAGGGCGCTGAGTGCCGCTTACACCTTCCCCACACTATGGTGGCACAAGATCAATCCCCATTGGGCGCGGGTCAGGGGATGGAAACAGGCCCCGAGTCATTATCTCAATCAGGACCTAACAGATGTCTGGTTGGCGCCCAAGTGAGCTAAGTCTTTTACAGTATACGAGGTAGGTGGCAGGGGCTAGGACCCTAAGGAGAGAAAAGAGAGCATCGATTTCTCTCCGCCGGGTCCTAGCCCTTTGTTTTTAGTCGGTAGTCCCGTGCAGCGTTACATCATTACTAGACTCTTTCTCATGATCCCCACTCTTTTGGGGGTAGCGGTTCTGGTTTTCCTGCTCATGCGGGTCATTCCCGGTGATATCGTGGAGCTGCGATTTACCCTGGAAGGCGCCGCCATCTCAGACGAGTTCCTGGCGGAAGAAAGGGCCCGCCTCGGTCTCGACAAACCCTGGGTCACGCAGTTTATCGAATGGATGTGGGGCATCATCCGCTTTGATTTCGGCGTTTCCATGTGGACTGATAGCCCTGTGACAGAGGAAATTGCCCTTCGGCTCCAACTAAGCCTGCAAGTGGCGATCATGGCCACCCTCCTCGCCATCTTGATCTCCATCCCCCTTGGGACCCTAGCTGCACTCAAGCAGGACACCTGGGTGGACTACGCTGTCCGGATCTTCAGCATCGCCGGCTTGGCCATGCCGTCTTTTTGGCTCGGGATCCTCATGATTCTTTCTATGCTCATCTTTTTCCATTGGCTCCCGCCCATGTTCTTCACCCCGTTTTTAGAGGACCCTTGGGAAAATCTCTCCCAGCTCATCTGGCCGGCTTTGGCGGTCGGCTACCGGTATTCGGCCGTGGCGACCCGTATGACGCGCTCCTCCACCCTTGAGGTTCTACGCGAGGATTACATCCGTACCGCTAGGGCCAAAGGGCTATGGGATAGAGTCGTCATCGTTCGCCACGCCGTGAGAAACGCCATCTTGCCTGTTATCACGGTGCTGGGCATGGAGTTTGCGTTTCTTGTGGGCGGTCTTGTGGTCACCGAGCAGGTGTTCAATCTCAACGGCATAGGAATGCTCTTCGTCGAGTCCATCGCGCGGCGGGACTACACCATGACTCAGGCGCTGGTCCTGTTAGTCGGCTTCACGTTTGTATTCATCAACTTTCTGGTGGATCTTCTCTATGCCTGGTTTGATCCACGGATTCGTTATCAATAGTCAGGGAGTTAAAAATGGCAGGCAAAGATCTCAAAGCGCAGGAGAGATTTCTTCCGACAGTGCAATCGAGCGCTCAACCCAGATGGCTTAAGGCCGTCCTCCGATTTGCGCGGCAAAAGCCGCTGGGAATGGCAGGGGCCATCGTCATTGTAGTCATGGCCGTCGTCGCCGTACTGGCTGGCTTTATCGCTCCTTATGATCCTAGAGAAAACGACTATTCTGTCATGCTCCAAGCCCCTACCCTGGCTCATTGGCTCGGCACCGATACCTTCGGCCGCGACGTGTTGAGCCGTATTATCTACGGATCCCAAACAGCCCTTCTGATTGGGCTGACGGCCTCTTTTCTCGGAGCGACATTAGGAGCGGTCATCGGCGTGACGAGTGCTTACTTCGGCAGGAGGGTGGATCTCGTTATTCAGAGACTCATCGATATCGTTATGTCGTTTCCCATCATCGTATTGGCATTGGCCGTTGTAGCGGTGCTGGGATCCGGTATCATGAACCTTGTCCTTGCCATCTCGATTCCATTTATCCCTCGAGCCGCCCGTGTCGTGCGCTCCAGCGCGTTGAGTATCAGAGAGATGCCCTATATCGATGCCGCCCGGGCCTTGGGGTTTAGTCACCGTCGCATCATATTCCGCCATATGCTGCCTAATGTCATGGCGCCCTATCTCATCATGCTGACGGCCTTTCTGGGCCAGGCCATTCTGTTGGAGGCCTCGCTGTCGTTCCTCGGTCTCGGGATTGCCGAGCCGGAGCCGGCGTGGGGGCTCATGTTGCGGGGGGCGGCCGTCGAATTCGCCGAGAGGGCTCCTTGGATGGCCATCTTTCCCGGACTGGCGATCAGCCTCGGGGTGTTTGCCTTTAATCTCTTTGGAGATTCCCTGCGCGACGCCCTCGATCCCAAGCTCTCGGTGTCATAGCGTCGCATACCTCGCGTCTGGGATCTTATTGACCGCGTGAGTAGCTGTAGAGTGAAAGGTCTGACCCCGGTTCACCACTAAAACTCTTGGTGATTTACGAAAAAAGAGGCGTGGGGAGCATAACGAAGCGCGGGTAATGGCAGTATATCTTTGTAGGCAGCTGGGAGGGTGTCGGCTAACGGAGATTGGGAAAGCAGTGGGATTGGAAAACCCGTCTTCAGTGGGTACCGCATATTTAAAAATGAAGGGGAGGGTGGAGGAGCAAAGGATACTCGCTCGAAGAGCAAGAAAGATTAGTTGTCTTGTTATAAAAAGACAAAAGCATATTCGACCCCTATTGTGTATTTCTATTGTTAGTTAACACTTTCATGAATCACCTCTCGCAGCAGGCGCGCCGGCGCCTCCTCCTCGTGGACGATGTGCTTGACAATTTCTTTCGCCCTTGGGGAAAGTCGCCGATAGCCCCAGGATGATCGTCGCTTGGCCTCGTTCCAACCCTCACGTCGGTAATACAACGGCAGGTTGACCTCGAAATAGGAGATGCTGTCCGCGTCCTTGAGTACATCAGAGCGGGAATTGCCGCCCACCTCATGGGCCTCCACCAGGCGGCAAGCCTCGTCCACTATATGCTGTTGTACACCACATGCGCTCAGAATCGGGCGCAGTATTTCCGCCCCATTGCGGGCGTGTGCGGCCTTGAAGGCATCGTAATCGTCGAAGTCAGCGCGTTTTA
>JAUXIP010000233.1 GCA_030620935.1 Deltaproteobacteria bacterium
GCACGGAGACCGAGTCCAGGTCCGAATCGATAAAAAGAAAAGAGGGGGGACCGAGGCCCATGTGGTGCAAATCTTACAGAGGGGACAGGAGAGAATGATAGGACCCTACCAGGAGCTGAATGGAAAAGGTTACCTCTTCCCCATGGACCCCAGAATAAGCCGTCCCCTTCAACTCGCTCCTGGCAAGGCTAGGTTGGAGGCTGGAAAAGTGATTGCAGGAGAGATCGTACGTTACGGCACGGCGCTTTCCCAGCCCGAGGCGAAAATTCTAGAGGTCTTGGGGGATCCGGACGACCCAGAGGTTCAAGCCAAGGCGATCATTTTTCGTTTCGACCTCCCTGCTACCTTCTCGCCCGAGACACGGCGAATTGCGGCCTCCTCCCCACAAACCGTCGGTCCTGAAGCGTTATCATCCCGTGTGGACCTCCGCTTGCTCCCCATAGTCACCATCGATGGGGAAAACGCCCGTGATTTTGATGATGCGGTCAGCATCCAGAAAAAGAACGGCCATTATCTTCTCACTATCGCCATCGCGGACGTGGCACATTACATCAAATCCGACACGGTCCTTGACCAGGAGGCCTACCAGAGAGGAACCAGCGTCTACTTCCCCGACAGAGCCCTGCCCATGCTTCCAGAGGAGCTGTCCAACGGGATCTGCAGCCTAAACCCCAGAGAGGACCGCCTAACGAAAACAGTGCTGCTGGAGATCAACCGTAAAGGCGAGGTTCAGCACGCCGATTTTTTCCAGGCAGTGATCTGCAGCCGCGCTCGCCTGACCTATACCGAAGTGCGACGCATCCTTGTGGACGGGGATCGGGAGGCCCAGCAGCGCCATGGCGAACTGGTAGACCAGTTAAAGCTCATGGAGGAACTCGCCCATATTCTCATAGACAGCAGAAAGGCCAGAGGGAGCTTGGACTTTGACCTCCCCGAGGCGGAAATCATCCTGGATCACCAGGGAAAGCCGGCTAACATTGTGAGAACCGAGCGCACTATCGCCCACCGAATAATCGAGGAGTTCATGATCGCAGCCAACGAGGCGGTAGCCCGCCATCTCAAGAAAAAAGATCTTCCGTTCCTTTACCGATTGCATGAGAAGCCAGAGGAGGAATCCCTCCAGGCACTGGCTCCGTTTCTCCTGAGCCTCGGATACCGCCTGCCGCTAAAAAAAGGCAAGACAACCCCTAAGGAACTTCAAAGGATTCTGGAATCGTGCCGGGGAAAGCCTGAGGAGAGGGTACTGAACCGGATGCTCTTGAGGTCCATGAAAAAGGCCCACTATGCGCCTGAAAACGCCGGACACTTCGGCCTTGCCTCATCCTGCTACACCCACTTCACTTCACCGATCCGGCGCTATCCCGACCTGATCGTGCACCGCATCCTGCAGCAAGCGATAGAAGGAAGGAAATTAAAGGCAACGGAGAAGGACGATCTCATCCGCTATCTGGAGGAAGCGGGAAAGCACACCTCTGAGCGCGAGCGGCTCGCAATAGACGCAGAGCGGGAAATGTTGGATCTCAAAAAGGCGCAGTTTATGATGGATAAGATCGGTCAGGATTTTTCCGGATCGATCATCAACCTTGCCCCGTTCGGCTTCTTCGTCGAGCTAGATACCTATTTCGTCGATGGATTAGTGCACCTCAACTCCCTCACGGACGACTCCTACCACTTCTACGAAAAGGAACACCTCATCAAAGGTCAAAGACACGGACGGACCTTCCGCATGGGCGATGCCGTCCGAATCAGGGTGGCCCGTATCAAGGCCTTTCGCAGCGAGATCGACTTTGAATTGGAAAGTAGCTAAACTGATAAGAACTTGCCCTTGAGGTGTGACCAACAAGAACCTGAGTCTTCACCAAATAGCCACCGGCCAGCCCGCCTCCTAAGGTCCCAAGAGGGAGCCGGCGGGCAAATAATATTCCATGAAATCAGAGACCAGAGAACTCACCTCCAATGTTTGAGGAAGATGAGCGGGCTTGTTTCATAGAGCTTTTGGAAGAAGTGAAAGCAACGCTTCTTTAACAGAAGCATTTGCCCGTTAAGACAATTTTATAAAGGGCCTACGATTGCCGGCAAAGAAGAAGAGGATCACAAAACCACTGCTCGTACAGCAATCAACGATCGCTGAAGCAGGCCTGGGCGTATTTGCCGCCAAACAATTCCGCAAAGGTGAAATCATTGGCGAATACACCGGAGAAATCGTTCTCGAAGATGAGGCATTCGAGAATCAGGCTGAGAGCGACAAGGACTTTCTGTTTGATCTCGAAAATGGGTTCGTCATTGATCCCACGAACGATCCGAACCCAATCAAGCACATTAACCATTGCTGCAATCCAAACTGCGAGTCAGAGCAGGACAGTGAGCGCATATTCATTCGCGCAATCAGAACGATCAAAGCCGGTGAAGAGCTCTTCTACGAGTACTGTCTACAAACGGACAGCGATGACGAAGAACGCTACTCGTGTATGTGCGGTGCGGAAAACTGTACAGGAACTCAAAAAGAAACCTAAACCTCTGATCAGGTCCAGGCAAGAAGAAGACTCCGCATCTCTTGCGGAGTTACCGCCAGGAATGATGGGCGCGCTCCAAGAAGAACTCCCTCGTCCCGAAGTCCCTAGACAACACCCTTGCAGGCGAGAGGAAGAGATCACAAACCGATCGCCCTGCCGCTCCGCCAGTCGTGGCTTATTTCTATTTTTTCTTGGGAAGCCCCCTCAGATACTCAACACCCTCTCCGAATTCATCAAAGAGTTGCTTCAGACCCGTATCAACCAAGCTCGCCGCTTTTTTACCCACAATGGCATCAGCCGGTATTCCCAATGTTTTCTGAAAATCCGCTCGGAATGCCGGATCCTCGGTCACCGCCTTAAAGGCCTTTCTCAAGATTGCCACCCGCTCTGAAGGAACCCCGGGAGGCAACCCGACAGCGCCCTGAAAGGCTTGAGGCGCGCTCGCGGCCTTCCAGGCCTCCCATGGCACGCCTGTTTTTTTCCCTTTAGGCAGCAAATCCGCAAGCGTCGGTATATTTGGAATTCGAGGCGCCCGAGCGAACGAGCCATCCTGCTTCAAGACCCCGGTTTGAAAGAGAATCGCGGCTGTCCCATCCTTTTCTCTTGGCTGTATCAAAGTCTTATAACTACCCATGGACTGCTCTGACAAGTCGAGTTCTCCTCTATCCATAGCAGCCATGAGCCCCGACGAGCCACGGTAACCCGTCACCCATCTGTGGTCTACCCCCAACAATACCATGGCCAATTTAACCCGCAGGGTTCTAAGGCTGGTCGCCCCGGTCCCTCCGACTGCAAGCGGTTTTGAGGATCGCAATATGTCCTTAGCCGTCTTCAAGTTGGACAACTTGGGGTTGGTAATGGTCACCCAACTGTCGGGCAGCACCCAGAGGATGGGTACCTTCCGAAGGTCATACTTCACCCGCTCCTTCAGCAAAAAGGCATTCATGACGGTACTGGACGGGAAGTGAATGATGCTCAACCCATCGGGTTTGGCTACCCCGCCCAAGGTATAGTTGGCACCCACGATGCCGCCGGCCCCGGTGATGTTCTAGACAATAATGGTTGGATTTCCCGGAATAAACTTGGCCATATGCCGGGCAAAAAGCCGAGATCGAATATCGATCCCTCCCCCGGGTGAAAATCCAGCAATGATCCGCATCGTCTTTCCCGCGAAAAAAGACTTCTGTGCAACCCCCTCCTGCGGTGATATCAGAAAGGCTGATAATCCCGCAAAAATTGCCGTAATAGACACCACGGTCTGCAGAACGCATCTCTTACCCATCTCTTTACCCTCTTTTCCGAACCAATCCATCCCGATAATTGAATTAGGCGCAGTTCTCGGTGATATCAAGAATGTCTCGGTCCGTCTACCCCGCCGAAGGCTAAGTTTTCAGTAATCCAGTACATTCCTTTTGGGTCTTTCGCTGGAAAATCAGGCCAGAGGCTCCCTTAGAATTTCTTGGAAGATCTTTTCGACCATTTCGTTCACTTCTTTCTTTACAGGGCGGCTATAGGTCACCCCGCTGGTGATCGAGGCATCCGGTTCCTGATCCTCCAAGATCTGTCCCATCTCGACGCGAAAGAGGGACATAAAAGAGGCTGCCTCCATGGATTCTCTGATCTCTCGCGCCTCCCCTTTGAGATAGTAGTTCACACCGTTATCCGTGACCAAAATCGTGATCTTCCCGGTTCGCCTCAGGTTTTTGGCCGTGGTGCTGCTTTTTCCGATCGCCAGGTCGATCTTGCTCCGATCCTTCGCAACCACTTCGTAGTAGGACAGCATTGCCGGATGGGACCAGCCCTGCTCATCCACCGTAACGATGACAATTGCCTTTCCCCCCTTGGAGCCCAGATCGCCCCCGTTGAGTCGGTCCAAGAGATCCTCGGTCAGCACCTTCCCTAAAAGCCGGGACATCCTTCCCTACCTCCCAAGATCAAAATCTCCCCTCCAGTGAACAATGATAAGTTAACCCCGATTCGACATTAATCAGTCCAAGAAATCAGCCC
>JAUXIP010000065.1 GCA_030620935.1 Deltaproteobacteria bacterium
CCGGCAGGGAATCGTTGACCTCGACCACAGTGCCACTGACAGGGGCAAAGAGATCGGACACCGCTTTAACGGACTCTACGGATCCGAAGGGGTCGTCCTTGGTAATTTTTTCCCCTACCTCGGGAAGCTCCACGTAGACGACATCGCCAAGCTCTTCCTGAGCATATTCGGTGATCCCGATGGTAGCGATCTTACCTTCGACAAGCACCCATTCGTGTTCTTTTGAAAATTTCAATCCCTCAGGAAACTCCATCACATCCCTCCTTATGCGTTTACTGATCGGAACACCGACGGTAAAATGGCAAAGAAACTATACGGGCAGCAATCCCCCGTCCCCGGATTTCCACCTCTACCATGTTACCCACCAAGGCTTGGTCCGCCGCAACATAACCTAGGGCGATCGATCGTCCGAGGGTCGGGGACTTCGTCCCGCTCGTTACCTCCCCGATGGGTAGACCGCGTTTGAGGATCGGATAGTGGCTCCGGGCGATTCCGGGCTCGATCATTTCCAAGCCGACTAGCTTCCGCACCACACCATGCTCTTTCTGCCTCAGCAGGACTTCCCGACCGAGGAAATCCCCCTTAGAAAACTTGGTTACCCAACCCAACCCTGCCTCCAAAGGAGTCGTCGTCTCATCCAATTCATGTCCATAAAGCGGAAATGCTTTTTCCAAACGAAGCGTGTCTCTGGCCCCAAGCCCGGCAGGCTGAAGCCCGATATCTCTTCCGGCTTCCATGACGGCATTCCACAATCTCGCACCCGATCCGGAATCGCAATAGAGTTCAAATCCATCCTCTCCCGTATATCCCGTGCGGGCGACCAGACAACGTATCGCACAGACCTCGCCGAAGGAAAAATGGAATGGTCGTATCTTTTCCAGAGCAAGTGAGGTCAAACCGCACAAAATCTTCTCTGCCAAAGGACCCTGGAGGGCCAACTGCACGTAAAGGGAACTGGTGTCCTGGACTTCCGCCCCCCCCTTTGATTGCTGTTGTATCCATTGAAAGTCTTTTTCCGTATTCGCAGCATTGACACATATGAGAAAGTGATCTGCCTCAAGTCGATAGATCACCACGTCGTCTACAATGCCACCGCTCCCGTTGAGCAATAAATTGTACTGTGCCTGGGCCGAGGTCATCCGGGAGACATCGTTGGCCGTGATCCTTTGGCAGAGATCCAAAGCCCCGGCTCCCCGAATCTCCACCTCTCCCATATGGCTTACGTCGAAAAGGCCGGCTCGGCCGCGGACCGCCGTATGCTCGGCGATGACTCCGGCGTACTGAACCGGCATCTCCCAACCGGCAAACTCAACCAGCTTCGCCCCCAGGCGGCGGTGAGTCGAATGAAGAGGTGTTTTTTTGAGCCTTTCCACTAATAGCGGGGCATTGGCTGCTTCCACGACATTCGGTCTAACCTTCGCGTTGCAGCGACTCTTTGGCTGCCCGTAACGTATTGAAGAGGAGCATGCAGATCGTCATCGGCCCGACCCCTCCGGGGACCGGAGAGATGGCAGAAGCGCGATCTTTCGCGCTCTCAAACTCCACATCGCCCACTAACTTACCGCTCGGAAGTCGATTGACCCCTACATCGATCACGACTGCCCCGGGTTTAACCCAGTCGCCGCGAACGAATCCCGCCTTTCCAATGGCCACGACCAAAATATCGGCCCGGCCGACTTCCTCCTTAAGGCTAGCGGTTCGAGAGTGACACAAGGTCACTGTGGCGTGCCCGGCCAAAAGCATCAAGGCGACCGGCTTTCCCACGATATTACTCCGACCGACCACGACGGCATTTTTGCCCTTGGGGCTACAGCCCACGGATCCTAATAGCTTCATGATCCCCATCGGGGTGCATGGCTTGAACCCCTCCCCACCCAGAAGTAAGAGTCCCTGATTGACCGGATGAAACCCATCGATGTCCTTTTGGGGTGAAACAGCGTCCAAAATCCTGTCCGCTTGGATGTGGGTCGGCAGAGGAAGCTGGACTAAGATGCCGTGAATGTTTTTATCTTGATTCAAACCTTGAATCAACGAGAGCAGCTCTTTTTCCGAAACAGCAGCAGAAAGCAGATGCTCTTGAGAACGGATCCCGACCTCCTTACACGCCTTCTCTTTATTTTTGACGTAGATGTGCGACGCAGGATCATCCCCCGCCAGCACTACGCCGAGCCCAGGAACTATTCCCCACCTTCGCTTGAGACCGTCGATCTCTTCTTTAATTTGCCTTCGGATCTCTCGCGCAACTGCCTTACCGTCAATAACCGTCGCCATAGTGACTCCGTGCTAAGTTACAAACTCTATACAGAAAAGAAAAAGTTTGTAAAGACTCCTTTGCTATTATTTCTTGAAGAAACCTGCCGCGTGCAATGCGCCTCGGCGAGGCTCCTCATTTTTACTCTCTGCTCGAGCGTATTGTCGTTCTTGCCTAGGTGAGAGCTTGGATGCAGGGCTGGATCAACCTTGCATCCCGCTTCTGATTCTCAATGCCAAGCCGGAAAGGACAAACACGCACTTTCGAAGGTATCGATCGACTTCATTCAGATAGGAAACCGATTAATTTTTGTCTGTTGGAGCAGTAGCTTCCCACCAATTTCTGTCGAGATCACTGAATATAAAAGAGACCCATCCATTGCACTGTTCCAAATCCCAAAGCTCCGTTATCCCCATTTTCTTGCCGGACCTGGAAAACTCACGGTGCGCCTCATCTACAGCCTCCGGCGAATCCAGTTTTAAAGTAAAGCGGCTGGTCGGAGATAGGTACTTGCGTACCCTTCCGGGAAGCACAACAACATACCACGGAGTCGAGGGGTGTTTTATGTACGAGGACGTCCTGCCACCGCCGATCCTTTGCAGGCCCAATACCTGCTGATAGAAACGATCGCTCGCCTCCCTACTGTCGCACTGCAGCGTCCCATGAGTCAGTGCTTGAGGGATATATCCCCTGCCGGGAAAACGATCCTCGGCCATTGGGACTTCCCAGTGAGGGGCGGCGTGCAATCTGCCTTCGGCCAGCGCCTGCGGATCATAGTACTCAATTTCCCAATCATTTCCTCCGGGTTCGCCAAAATAAATGGAATGAGCGAAATGCGCTTCATGGGGCTTGCTGATCCTCTTGATGCCGTATTGGTCCTTTCGGCTCTGGAGGTACTCCCATGCGGCTTGTAATTCGTTGTCGCTTGCCACACGAACTCCATAGTGATTGTTGTGTGGTTTATTAGGCGCGTCGGGTCCACCTTCGTGCACGATTAAAAGCCAATCCGTGTTCGGGTGCTTAACGACGGCTTCTCCATTCTTTCGCTCAGTAACCTCAAGCGCTAAAAGGTCGGTTAAGATCGGCAGTGTTTCTTCAAAAGAACGACACTCGTAATGACCACGAATGAGCCCCACGGGTTTAAGCATTGTTGCTCTCCTTGTAATGGACGGTTCAGACTTTATTCCACAAAAAATATGAAAGCGTTGAGTTAGATGAGAACTCAGCAGTAGTCACTACACTTCCGGCATCCTTACCGTGACTCCTGACCGTGCACATGCCTCTTCGAACATAGACCTAATTTCCGGTTCCTCGTCTTCATACTCAATCTGCATTCCGCCTGCTTTCAGGGATACATCGGACATGATCTTTCCCGGGCTTAACTTATAACGGCGGCTCAGCATCTTGAGAGCCAGATAGCGGGCCGGCTGGTCGCCCGAATTGAAGTGCTGGTGAAACCAGTCTTCCGGAGGAACTACAATAGAGCCGGGCTTCCAGTCGATCCGCATCTTCTCTTGCCCTTCGGGCCACATCAGCGAGTACCCCTGCCCGGACAAAATGATGACATGAGCACCCGGTCCGTGCCGATGGGCTTTCTTATAGCTCCCGACCGGAAACTGAGATACATGCGCCCCCATTGTGTTTTCCGCCAATTCGAAAAAGATCGTCGCGTTGCCTTTGCCTCTTTCGGTCCACGCTACAGGTTCAATGCCGATCGCGTCCGAGACAAAGTTCGTCTCCAGGACCCGGTCCTTGTAAAGTCTTCCCCTCCCGGAGAAGTAACCGTTTTCTCCCCCAAACCGGTCGGAAAAAACGTAAGGATTGTTCATGACGAAATCCTCGCTATGGAAAAGGTTGATGATCAGAGGAGCATTCGTAACGCCAAGAAGTCGCGCCTCCTGATCCCCCTGCCCGTTGAAGTGTTGATACCAGGCGTTTAACGGAATTGCAAAAAGACTCCCCTTTTGCCACTCGAAGCTCTGCTTCGGACCATTCTCTTGCCATACGGTTGTCGCCCCTTTTCCGTCAAGAACGTAGACCATCTCCTCAAAAAGATGTTTCTGTGGTTTAAGATTCCCGCCCGGAGGAATACTGCAGACAAAAGCGTTGTCCATGTATCCCGTGCCCTTGAGGTTGATAAAGACACCGTATCCACCCACCTTTTCCCACCACTTAAGGGGCATACTGTAAGCATCCTCGACAAAATAACCTCTGACCACATCAATGCCCTGAGACGAGACCCACCTATCATAGGGAGTATCGATTCGCTCGGCATTACAGTCCATTTTTTCAAAAGCCAACGCACTCTCGGACGCCATGATGAAAGCCCTCTAGTGAATAGTTGTTTAATAGTTATTAAGACGAAAAGCTAGAAAAAAGTACTGCATTTGTCAACCCAACATCGGCTCTACGGCAAAAATTAATGTTCACAAGAAGCGCCGCGAAATGAAAGCTAAAGACCCCGAAATTTACTGGCAAACACCTGCTTTACAATTCTGTCCAAGTTCACGAATTTGTTCACCTCAACCGCACAAAGACAAAAATATCATACCGCATTTGCTAAGCAAATTTCTTGAATTACAACCAGTTATGCATCCAAAGCCCCTCCGGCCCAAACTGGCATAGTTTTGGCGTATATAGACGTTCGGGGAAAGCGGAAAGGCGGTATGAACACAAAATTTAACAGCAACATAAGGATTTTAAAGACTAGGGGTCCAGTCAAGTGAGTGTCGGACAGAACATTGGATAAGTGAGATAGGAGTGACAAAATGGAAAATTTGCTAATAGTTGCGTTTATGTTCCTTTGCGTATTGTTTGCGATCGTGCTCACGCTCCACATCACCGCGGAACGTGAACTCAAAAAGAAAACTCGGCGCCTTGCGGAGCTCGAATCTCGGTCCGCCGACAACATGGTCACCCATCAGCCGACTCGCCGGGAGGAAACACCATCCCATGAAATGGGGCAGGGGCTTGCAGAACTCAAAGAAAAAGACCCTCAACTCCAGGTCGAAATGGGATTGGGAAAAGATCAAATACCAACGATGACAGCAGAACCAACAGCCCCACAGATTATCGGAGAGGAGAATAATCTGAGGAAAAGATCTTATGCCATTCTTTCCGGCACTGCCGTTGTCCTATTCTCGGCGGCGTTTTTAGCAGCGGGTCTATGGGGTGATCATCCGGACAAAGGATCCGTCCAGATGGCGGCCCTGCCGGTGGAAAACCCGCAAGCAGCCAACCCGGCTTCGGCGACACCCAAGCGCCAAAAAAGCCCTACCCGCAGACCTCAAGACAGCGTCAAAACACCGCAACCCACGTGGGACCAGTACAAAATTCTCTCAGCCACTCCCGTCTTCAGCAAGCCCAACGAAAAATCACGGACAGTCGCCAGTATAGCTACGGGAATGCAGGTCAACGTCGTAGCGGTCCAAGGCGATTGGTTGGAGATTCGCTCGCGACACGGGCGACCGCCCGGTTTTATTAAAAAATCTTCTGCCGCGCCCGCAAGCCGACATTAAAACGCGGATTTTCCTGCCTGCCCCGCGGGAAGAGGAGCGGAGATAGATCATCTCCGTAGCACGACGGCTCTAGGGATTTGCGAAGAGCGTTTTATGAAACTGCTCTACTTTGCCTTGAGGCCGCGGGATAGTGTTTCGTGTTCCTCGCGGATGCCAGCCGGCAGCCGGTCACCAAACTTCTCGAAGAACTTGGCTTGACCGCGAAGGTCTGCAAGCCACCCCTCCCTGTCAACTTCAAGCAGTTTTCTGAGGCTGTCTTGAGAAATGTCCAACCCCTTGTGATCAATACCTGAGGTTGGCGGAACATACCCAATCGGTGTTTCCTCGGCCTTTCCGCCGCCGTTAGAGCGTTCAATGATCCACTGGAGAACTCTCAGGTTTTCACCGAAACCGGGCCAGACGAATCTCCCGTTTTCGTCCCTGCGAAACCAATTGACGCGAAAGATCTTGGGGGGGTTCGACATCCGCTTTCCCATTGAGATCCAGTGGCCCCAGTAGTCTGCCATGTTGTAACCACAGAACGGCAACATGGCCATAGGGTCTCGACGCACCACTCCGACGGCACCCATAGTCGCTGCCGTGGTTTCGGAAGCCAAGGAGGCGCCCAGGAAGGTCCCGTGTTGCCAATTGAAGGCCTGGTAAACCAGCGGCATGACCTTCTGGCGACGCGCACCGAAAAGAATGGCGCTGATTGGAACGCCCTGGGGGTTTTGCCACTCGGGGGAAGTAGATGGACATTCACTCGTGGCTACGGTAAAGCGGCTGTTCGGATGAGCAGCCGGCTCCCCGTGCGCCGGACTCCAAGACCGCCCGCGCCAGTCGGTAGCCGTGGACGGAGGTGGATCGTCGTGTCCCTCCCACCAGACGGTGCCGTCAGGCTTAAGCGCGACGTTGGTAAAGATCGTATTCTTCTTGATCATCTCCATAGCGTTGGGATTGGTCTTGGAGCTAGTCCCGGGCACGACGCCGAAAAAACCTGCCTCGGGATTGACGGCCCACAGCCTACCGTCAGATCCGATGCGAAGCCACGCGATGTCGTCGCCCACCGTGTAGACCCGCCACCCTTTCATGGAGGCCGGCGGCAACAGCATAGCCAGATTCGTCTTTCCACAGGCGCTCGGCAACGCGCCGCAAACGTAGTGGACTTCACCATCGGGGCTCTCAATCCCGACAATCATCATGTGTTCCGCAAGCCAACTCTGGTTCCGGCCCATATAACTTGCGACTCGGAGCGCCATGCACTTTTTAGAGAGCAATGCGTTGCCACCGTAGCCTGATCCGACGCTCCAGATGGTATTGTCCTCGGGGAAGTGGCAGATGAAACGTCGCTCGATGTGCAGATCGGCTTTTGAATGGAGTCCCCGCGTGAAATCGTCCGAGTCACCCAGTTGACCGAGGGCCAGGGTTCCCATACGGGTCATCACGCGCATATTGAGCACGACATAGATGCTGTCCGTGACCTGAATGCCAATTTTGCTGAAGCGAGAGCCCGCCGGCCCCATAAGAAAAGGGATGACGTACAGGGTACGGCCCTTCATCGACCCGGTGAAAAGTTTGGTCAGTTTGTCATAGGCTTCGGAGGGAGCCATCCAGTTGTTAGAGGGACCTGCGTCTTCTTTCTCACGCGTGCATATATAGGTGAGATTTTCGGTGCGAGCGACATCATTGGGAGAGCTTCGATGAAGATAGCAGCCGGGAGACTCCTGCTGGTTTAGAGGGATAAGTTCGCCTGACTCGATGGCAGCCTGCAAAAGCCTCTCGCGCTCATCCTCCGAGCCATCGCACCAGACGATCTCTTCCGGACGGCACATTGCCGCAACCTCGTTCACCCAGCGCTCGGCGGATTTGTTTGCCGGCACAGTTTCTGTGGCACCCTTCATATGCCTAGTCCTCCTCGATTCCCAGTAGTGACGAGTCGAGAGCTTTCATTATAGACAAAGAAAATATACTTACGGCATTAACCTCTGGTTTTCAACCCACCGCAAAACCGACTGTCAGACACTATGGGGCGAAAACCCTGAAGAGCCGCCATGTCCCGGTGGTAGCCTCACTGACCCAACGAACCAATGCAACCAAGTCGCCAGCGAAATCTACAATCCGCACGATTTCATCTTGTTTCTTGCTTGGCCCTAATCTTACCAATACTTCCTGCTGACCCATCCTAAGTCGGGATAAGAGAGGATCTTCCAAACGAACTTCACGGAGATGTTGCAATGCCTGATTTAAAGAGAGAAGCGGAACTTCTTTCCCGCCTTCCTCCAAACTCTCGATCACCTTTAGGGAAACCGCCTGTTCCAGGCTGAAATCACCGCATGAGAGACGCCTCAGGCTTTTGAGATGCGCTCCGCATCCCAGTGCTTGTCCCATATCCGCCGCCAGCGTGCGGATGTATGTCCCCTTGGAAGAGACAACCTCGAATCCCATCTCTGCCGGACCGACTTTCCAAAGTTTAAGTTGCTCTATGGTAATTTCGCGCGCAGCACGCGGCACAGTTCGACCCTGGCGGGCCAGGCGGTATAACCTGACCCCTCCCTTCTTGAGAGCGGAAAACATAGGAGGAGTCTGCTGGAGCGTGCCGGTAAACGCGACCTGAAGATTTGCCAGCTCCTTGTCACCCAAAGCAGGAACAGCGCGAGTGGCTAGAATCTTCCCGGTCGAGTCCTGAGTATCCGTCTCCACCCCCAAAACCACAACACCCCGATAGCTCTTTTTGGCAGTCAAAAAAAGATCGGCAATTTTCGTCCCCTCGTTAATCCCCCACGGAAGAAGACCGGAGGC
>JAUXIP010000398.1 GCA_030620935.1 Deltaproteobacteria bacterium
ATTCTTCGGCCACACCTCAGAATGACACATGCGCTTCGCCTGAAAGCAATCGGTCTCCGCCATCCCTGGAAGAAACTCTATAATAGACTACCGAGCTTGATTTCATTCCCTGTACAGACCTATACTTTCCCCCCGAGTCGAGATGCCGACGAACAGGAGGACGTCATGTTTCCCCATCTAAAAACTTTCAACCTGAAGCAGTGGATCGAAGAAAATCGGCACAACTGGGGCCAGCGGCGGATCATCTGGGAGGACTCGGACTTTATCACCTTTGTAACCCGCGGGCCGAACAGCCGCAAGGACTTTCACATCGACCCCGGCGACGAGATTTTCTACCAGCTCGAAGGAGAATTGAACCTCCACTACCTCACACCGGAAAAGAATCACGAAGTGGCGGTCATCAAAGCCGGGGAGCTTTTCCTCATGCCCGCCAATGTTCCTCACTCTCCCAGACGGAAGGAAGGATCATGGACCTTGGTGGTCGAAAGAAAGCGGCGGCCTGAGGAAATGGATCGGTTTGTCTGGTTTTGCGAGAACTGCAACACCCAACTCTACGAAGCAACCGAGCGCTTCGATGAGCCATCGGTTGCGGTTAAGAAGGTCACCGACACCATCATGGCAGACGAAAAGCTTCGAACATGCACTCACTGCGGCCAAGTTCTGGCTCTATAGACTAGCCTTGATTCAAAAACAGCCCAACAATGAATGATCGCCAGGCGAGGGTGACAAGACCGGAAGCCGTGGGCATAGGGATGCTAAGGTTCTGGCCCTTCGACAGGCTCAGGGTGGTGAGCAAAGCCCTTCGAGGCCCTCAGGGCCGTGAGCCTGTCGAATCGGTCGAACCACAGGCCCTGTAGATTGGATAAAGCACCCATAGGGGCTTGGGGGCGGCCCTCGAGGTAGAGGCCCATTGCCCACGGCTGGAGGGCTTGGCGCCCGAAGGCTGCACGACGAATTTCGGATTGAGGCTAGGTCTACCTAAGAATAACTTACACGTTAGGTGCCTGGTCGTCCCTTTGCCTGCAAGGCGCGCCAGACCTTCGGAGGCGTGAGCGGGAGGTCGTAAATACGGACGCCCACGGCTTGGAAAACGGCACTGGCTATCGCCGATGCGACCGGGAGAAGACCACCCTCCCCCATGCCTTTGGAGCCGAAAGGCCCGGGGCCGTTTCGATTCTCTATCAGTACCGAAAAAAATTCCTTAGGCAGATGCTGAAAGGTAGGCACTCGATAATCGATGAGATTGGGATTCAACAACTGGCCTTCTTCATAAACCATCTCTTCGAAAAGAGTATGGCCGATCCCAAAGAGCACGCCTCCTTCATCCTGGCCGATACACTGCTCGGGATTGATGGCCTTTCCTACATCGGCCACCGAGATATATTTCAGTATTTGAATGACACCCGTATCCGGGTCTACCTCCACTTCAGCCCCTCCCCAACCCACCTCCCAAAAGGTCGTGGGGGAGCCTAGAATGGCTTTTTTACTCCTCTTGTCTTGGTAGATTCCTTTCCCGATGATTTCTCCGCCCTGAATGCCGGAATCGTCCGTAATAACTTTACCATAGGGAATGCCGTGTCCCTTCCGGCCACAGACCTTGCCGTTTTTAAGCGTCAGTCGATTCCCTTTTTCGCCAAGAACTTTCGCCGCCGCATGAAGGAGCTGTCTCTTTACGTCTTGAGCCGCCCTTTGGACCGCAAGGCCCATGACCGTCATGGAGCTGCTCGCGCTGGTGGACACATCGTACGGTGTGACATCCGTATCCAGTTGTGCCACTGAGACTTGATGCAAACTCAAATCCAACTCCTCAGCTACTACTTGGCTTAGCGCTGTGCGCGGGCCTTGACCGACTTCTACGGTACCGGTCAGCAAAACCACGCTCCCATCCGAGGACATCTTTACGGTCGCGCCGGCCTTCTTATAGGTTCCGCCGCCGTCCTTGATACAGCAGCTCAGTCCTTTCCCGGTATTGGGCTTGGACGGCTTGCGATTCCATTTCAAAGCCCGGGCTACCTTGAGCAGTCCCTCTTTGAGGTCACAATCCACCGGCGTGTCGCCCGGAGTATAAGTCTCTCCCTTCTTGAGAATATTCTTAAGACGCATCTGGAGAGGATCGATGCCGAGTCTTTCCGCGATCAGATCGATCTGTGACTCATACGCCCATGCGACTTGAACCGCGCCGAAACCGCGGAAGGCCCCGGCAGGAACCGTATTGGTGTAAACGGCATGCGCATTCACCTGCGTATGAGGAATGCGATAAGGCCCTATGGAGCGATAACCTGCTTTTTGTGTAACCCTCGGGCCGGCATCGGCGTACGCGCCGGTATCCATATAGATTTCAGAGGCCCTGGCCACGAGGCGCCCGTCGCGAGTTACACCGGTCTTTAGTTTGACGCGCGCCGGATGGCGGGTGATTGTCTTGAAGCTTTCGTCAACCGACAGAGCCAGCTTTACGGGCCGTCGCGTCTTCCAAGACAAGGCAGCGGCAATCGGTTCCGTTTTGACGTATAGTTTCCCGCCGTAGCCCCCACCCACGTACGGAACGATCACGCGAACCCGGCTGAGAGGCAAGCGGAAGATCCCCGCTAGATGCTCACGCAGGCTAAACGGATCCTGGCACGAACTCCAAATCGTCAAACTATCTCCCTCGAAATGAGCAACGCTTATATGCGGCTCCAACGAGTAGTGTTGGACTTTTTGAAACCGGAAAGTGTCCTCGAAAACAAAATCGGCCTTTTTAAATCCCTCTTCGAGCTTTCCCCGTTTGTAGCCGAAGTGGTAGCACACATTGGTCCCCTTAAATTTTTCCGGAGCGCCATAGCGGGACCCTCGGAGCTCAGCTTTGATCATTTTGCTCTCGTGAACCA
>JAUXIP010000305.1 GCA_030620935.1 Deltaproteobacteria bacterium
CGTCGAGAAGGCGGCGGGTGCAAGGCGGCCCTATCTTACAGGCGGATCGCACCGGAGCGTACATGCCAGTACGTGAGGATGCGAGCCCGAAGCGACAACGAAGCAAGCGCCCCTTATCGGCGGATCAGGGAGGAGTTAACTCATTGACATTGCTGTTACGGGCGCGAACGGCGCCGTCGGGACCGCGCTAGTCCAGTACCTAAGCGGAGGTTCCGGACAGTCTGTCGTGCGCCTTCGAGCTCTGGTTCGAAGCCTGAAAAGAGCTCAGTCTCTTCGGTCGCTTCAAGCTGAGATCATCGAGGTCAACTACCAACGGCCGGAGTCATTGCAGATTGTCATTGAGGGTGCGGACGCTGTTGTCCACCTGGCAGGAGCTCTCCTGCCTCGACGTGGAGAAGCGCTGCTTGATGCAAATCTGGAAACCACTGGTGTGGTAGTGAAGGCGGCCTCGTCGGCCGGCGTAAAGACTTTTGTCTATTTGAGCTTTCCAGGCGCGGACCTCGCATCTAAAAATCATTACCTCTGTTCAAAGGGAATGGCTGAGGAGGTGATTCAGCGGAGCGGCTTTTCCGGCGCTATCTTCCGCGTTCCGATGATCCTTGGGCGGGGAAGCGCGTCTATGGGAAAGCTACGACAGATGGCTGCGGCGCCTGTCGTTCCCCTCGTGAGCGGCGGATCAGTCCGCATACAACCCATTTCCCAAACCGATGTTGTCGCGGCCATCGCATGGGCCGTCACTGCGGCGCCGAAACCGATGCGCGTCATGGATCTGGTCGGTCCGGAGACTCTGACCTACGCCGAGCTCCTCCGCAGGGTTGGTCAGCGGCTGGGAAAAAGGGCTCGCGTGCTTCGTGTCCCCAAGGCTGTGGCTTGGCTGAGTGCTTGGCTGACAGGCCAGCTTGCTCCTTCCCTTGGATGGAATCCGTCTGTTTTCGACACCCTTTTCAACGAGCACCTTGCCGACGCGTCCGAGGCGTGCACCACTTTACCTTTTGCGCTGACCTCGGTGAACGAAATGCTCGACCAAGCCATCTCCACCGTGGACTGAGGAGACTGTGATCGAGCCGAGCACTTCCGAGCGATCTTCCTTAGAAGAGTCTTCCGGGTGGAGACATGGGTGGGCGAGACTCATACCAATAGCCCTCACCTTGGTGATCTTCTTTCTCATTTTCTGGCGCGTCCCAGTCGAGGCGTTTTGGCAGGCCCTTTCGGCGGCAAGATTGATTCCCTTCCTGGCGCTCATGGCGTCTTTTTCTCTCTTTTTCTTTTTGTTGGATGCTTTTGTCCTCAGCAAGGCGATCCGGTGGTTTCACGGCCCGCTGCCCTACCGGGAGCTTCTGCCCGTGAGGGCCGTGACGTACTTGGTCTCCGTTATCAACACCCAGCTCGCCCAGGGCGCGCTTGCTCTCTATATCCACCGCCGCTTCCGCACCCCGCTCGGACAGATTGCCAGCACCGTAGCCCTGCTGATTCTCCTCGAAGCGACCAATCTCATCCTTTTCGCAACCGCCGGCGCGCTCGTTTTTCCCGGCGGAACGCCGCCGGTGCTCCTCCTCCTGCCGCTTGCGCTCGCGTTGCTTTGGGTGATCGTCATCAGCCTCGCCCGGGGAAAGTTAGGCGCGCTGGGACGGATGGTTAAAGACCATGTCCTCTTTTCTACCTTCAGGCGCACAGGCCTGAGCCACTGCGCTATGATATTGGGCCTCAAAGGATCGGTGTTTTTCCTCGCGCTGTTGGTTCATAGCCAGGCGTTGAGCTTTTTCGGGATTGAGATTCCTCTCCTGCGCCTGCTGGCATTTCTCCCGGTGGTCTTCCTCGTGGCCGCGCTCCCCATTACCGTTGCCCATCTCGGCACCTCTCAGGCGGCGTGGATCTTCTTCTTCGGCGGTTACGCGCCCGAAGCGGACCTGCTCGCTTACAGCCTGGCCTCTCACTTAACTTTCATGCTGGCGAACGGGACCTTCGGCTTGCTCTTTTTGCCCAAGGCCTACGGCGATCTTTTTCTTAAGAGAACGAACAACGTGTAGAAAAACACCATGTCCCCAGCCCGGGCGACGAGCCATCGGCCTGCTTCCCCTTCAATGGAAAGCTCCAAGACGACTACGCCCACAAGGAGATAGTAAAAAACTCCCGCGATCTTTCCCGGCCGGTCCTCATCCATTCGTCCTTCCAGCTCCGGTTTGAGACGTAGGTTCCGGAGAATGAATCGGCCGCCCAAGATAGCCACCCCTGCCGGAACCCAGAAACCGACACGCCCCAGCCACGCCGCAGCAGAGAGGCTTAAAGTGTTAAAGACGATGTCTCCGGCCGCATCCACCTGACCCCAGAACGGACTCGGCGCTCCTGCCTTGCGGGCGAGCAGGCCGTCGAAAAAATCGGATAGAACAACGAAGAGATAAAGGAGGAGAAGACTCTTTCCCCAAAACTGCGGTCCTTCACGATCCGCTTGAACGAGAAAGAAAATGAAGAAGGGAATCGCCACGAGCCGTGCGAGGGTGAGACCGCGTGCGGTTGTGAGGTAAAAAGAGGAGGAGAAGAGCGTCATGCGTCGAGTCCCTTGGAGAAATAGAATGGATTATGAAAGCAAAATTAGACGACGAAAGTAATGCGGGGACTCTACCAGACGGAAATTGTCCCGACAAACGAGAGCGAGATGCCTGAAGGGATCCGGATGTCAGATTTTGTACTGTGTGATTAACTCTGATAAGACCCGTGTTGGGTAAGAGACAATATAGAGTTCCCCGATGCGCTGTGAACATGCAGAGGAGTTGCCTGACGGGCGTCTGCGTAGCCCCTCAGCGAAACGAAACAAAAGACCGATCCTGACGGTCCTCGAGCGCGTGCTGCCAAAGACCGGCCTGGTGCTGGAGATCGCCAGCGGGACAGGAGAGCATGTAGTTCATTTTGCTCAGGCACTCAAGGGACTGAGCTGGCAGCCCAGCGAGCCGGACACGGACTGTCACCGATCGATCTCGGCTTGGTTAGCCACGAAAGACCTTGCCAACGTGCGTCGACCCCTCGACCTCGACGTGCGCAAGTTGCCCTGGCCTGTGCCCACACTGGATGCGATTGTCTGCATCAACCTAATCCATATAGCGCCTTGGGCGGTAACCAAGGCTCTGTTGTCCGGCGCGAAACTCGCTCTTGGCGACGCCGGAACGTTGTACCTATACGGTCCCTATGCCTTGCAAGGCAGGCACACGGCGCCAAGCAACGAGGCTTTCTCCTGTGCGCTGCGCGCGCAAAACCCGGAATGGGGTGTTCGAGATCTGGAAGAGGTTACCCGCATTGCGGATGGAGAAGGATTCGAACTGGCTGAAACGATTGAAATGCCGGCGAACAACTTGAGTGTCCTTTTCCGGAAGCGTCAGGCGACCCACACATGAATCGCAAATTCTGCGGAGGTTAATATGCAAAACTATAAGGTGGTTTCCAAGGATAAATGGCTTGCGGCCCGCCGAGAACATCTAGCGAAGGAGAAGGAATTTACTCGACTGCGCGACCAATTGAGTCAAGAGCGGCGGGAACTTCCTTGGGTGAAGGTCGAAAAAGAATATCTTTTCGACGGTCCGAATGGTAAAGAGACCCTGCCGGATCTATTTGACGGCAGAAGCCAACTTATTGTTTATCACTTTATGTACGGTCCGGACTGGGCGGAGGGTTGTCCGAGTTGTTCTTTTTGGGCGGATAATTTCAATGGTATTGTCATTCATCTCAACCATCGAGACATCAACCTGGTTGCGGTCTCCAGGGCCCGAAGGGATCAGTTGGAAGCCTACCAAAAGCGGATGGGCTGGAGCTTCAAGTGGGTTTCGTCGTTTGGCTCCGACTTTAACCGAGATTATCACGTCTCGTTCACGCCGGAGGAGATGAAAAAGGGCGAGGTGTTTTACAACTTCCGCATCAACA
>JAUXIP010000306.1 GCA_030620935.1 Deltaproteobacteria bacterium
CAAGTCAACCGCTAATGAAGCGGCCGATGTGGATGAGCCGGCGCACGTGTCCGAGCAGTTTGAGCGAAGATACACAGGGAGAAGTGGTGACTTGAAATGACCTACTAAGGAGTTCCGTAGTAAGTAGTCATAAGGCAACCGAGGGAGCCTTCGGGAAAGGTCAAGTGTCAACAGGGTGGTGAAAAACTCTGTTCTCAGCCTGGTCAAAAAGGTCCCAGATGCGAGGCGCGCGAGAAACCGACGAGCGCAGGCGTACTTGAGCAGTACGTCGGAGAGAGGCGGTCGAGCGCACCTAGCTTAAACGCGTGCCAGTAGCACACTATGGCAGATGGGCCTTTTTCAACAGGCTGTCAAGATACTTATGAACTCTTTAGTAGATGACCTTTGAGGAAAACCACAGCCGATGTACTTGTTCGCTGTTGATGCTGTCTCTGTCTTCTTTTTACGCGCGAGCAGCCACCTGAGAAGCGGCCGCTTCTCTTCTCAAACACATGAGCAGCCAACAATCATACATGGACGATAGACTGAACACATCGAGTTCCCGGCGACCTTCCTCTGTCTCATAGACGATGCTGATTGATTGGCCCCGCCAAGAAATCCCCATCAGCCGAGCATCTCTTTGATCAACGTAGTCACCCGCCGCCCGTAGAAGCTCCGACATGCTGCGACCGTTTGGCATCTCGTCCGGATCGTTCCGTCTCTCTTGACCCTCCTCGTCTAGCCGTTCCACGTCCTCAGGACTGTAACGCAACTTCATCTCAGCGGAGGAAGGCTGGACACCCGAAAACTCTTCTTGTAGCGGTAGGGGATTGGGAAGGCCCTCGACGACCACCGGAACATCGCGGTTCGGGCCAGCCTGTGACGCCAACCTGTCCCACACCAGTGCCTTAGACCAACCTCGCACGAGGTAGTCATCACCCTCTATCTCCAGATTGAACGCTTCGACCGGCAAAGCCTCCAGAGCTTGCCCGATAGCCCGCAGCGGAATGGCATAGCTCGAGGCCTTACGGCGCCTCTTCTGAATGTTGGATGGAGGTGAGCCCATAATACAAGCGATATTCAGCAAGGACTGTGCCAACGACTGTAGTACTAGAGCTGCTAAATGGGACGGATTGTTATTAAAGGTTTTTCTATTCCCAATCACTCAAGAAGGGGGGGTGATAGTAAAAAAAGGTCATAGAGGAAACAGCAAAATATGTCACTTTTAGGACTGGGAGAGCTGATGGGAAACCCTCTCGCCCGCTTGTGGGAGCGTAGCCCCAGGCAGACTGACCGGACTCATCCGTAGCCGGATGGGGCTCCTTTGACACACCGGAACAGTCCGATCCAACTCCAGTACACCGCCACGCCCTCGATCACCGGGCTATTGGCTATTGATTGTAAAGCTGCTCAATAAAACCGCTGTCATCCAGCTCTCTCACGTAATGGGTATCCCACAGGATCAATGGATTAAAAGCCTCGATTTCCGGGTTCCGCCTGAGAGCCAGAGTAAATACGTTGTTAATCGCCTCCAGTGTCGGGTAAGGTTTGCGTTCCAAAAAATGGACCCAATCTTCATAAAGCGCACTCACTTCCTGGTCGTTTTGGAGCTGTAGATTGGAAGCAAGCGCCAATATTTTTTTCGTTTCTTCTTCTTGAGTGAGGAAGAAGTGAATGGCTTCGACTACTCCTCGGATTAGGCGTCGCACATCGTCTTCACGTTTTTTTACAAAGTCTGTCGTCGTAGTCAGGGTAACGCCACGGATCATCGGCATTGCCCTTACCGGTATGACCCGCGCCCCGGCCTTTTCAGCCCTCAAATTGTGCGGCACGCCTACAAAAGCAGCATCAAACTCGCCGCTGAGAACACCTTTCCATCGTCTTTCCGTAGATGAGCCCGCCTCTACAAGTTTTACCTCCCCCTTTTCCGGATCCAATCCTTCCTGGCGCAGGAAAAGCCACACATTGAGCCCGGCATGAGAGTTCATGTGATCAATAGCAACTTTTTTTCCTCTAAGCCCTTGTACATCCCGGATCGAATCTGCCACAACCATTCGGTTCTCCGTCCAAAGATTGCCCAACTGCGCCAAGTGGATGAAATCCTCATGGTCTTTGGCTATTCGGGCATAGAGATTGTGATGATTTCCTGAAATCAAATCGACATGACGATTCTTAAGGGCATCGACGGCTTTTTCGCGGGCCAATTGCGGGCTCGCATTGACTTGCAAGCCGTTTTTCTCCCATATCCCCGCCTTTTCAGCCACTACCCAAAAAGGGGCATGAGAATTAGATCGGTATATAATTCTTAACTCGCGCGTGATGATTGGCTCCCTTCCCGAGCGCTCCTCGTCCTCATGCCGCTGCGCTCTTTTTAGATTTTCTCTTGGGCGCCGCCGGCGCCGATATTGTTGCGGAACAGGGCAGGATACCGGCGCGCACCGGCGTCAAGGCCAGATACGACGAACTCGTTCATTTGAGGAGTGGGAGGAGTACCCGTTCAAGTTATCTCTCCGGAAGATGCCCACCGTCTCCTGGAGACCGCGGGTAGACTTGTCAAGGAGGTACTGTTTCGAAAATAACGTTGACTGAGGTTCTCACACTTCCATATTATAAAACCGCTTGCCGTTGTCCGAAAGGATTTTCCTCTTGGCGGTGTCCGACAGGTCTTTGCGTTTGTCGAATTCCCGTATCGCCTCGGCCAAATCGGGCTCATGGGGATAATCCGAGGCGTAAAGGAACAGATCCTCTCCGATTCTTTCAATCACGTGGGGAAGCTCCTTCTCCCAAAGCTCCGCATGGTAGTAAATCTGCCCTCCTGTCATGTACTTGCTTGGTTTCTTTTTGAGTAGCGGCGCTTGATGAGAGCGATTTTTATACTCCATATCCAAGCGGTCCATCAAAAACGGTATCCATTCGCATCCCGCTTCCAGCGATGCAAACTTTAACTTCGGGAAGCGTTCCAAAACTCCCTCCAAAATCAGGCTGGTCAGGTGAATGATCTGCGCGAAGGGGTGAGAAAGGGCTCTCGCCTCGATCAAGGAATGGAAAAAATCGAAGCCCAGCCCGCGTGAGGGAGCCCCATGAATCCCCAACGGACAGCCCAACTTCTCGGCCTCCTGGTACAGTGGATCGAAGTAGGAATCTCCCAAGGGCTTTGGAAAACCTACGGGAGCGAGAACGCCGCCGGCCATGTGAAGCTCCTTGACGGCACGGCGCAGCTCATTGGCCGCCTCGTGGATGTCCTGGATGGGAAGAAGCGCTACCGCGCCGAGACGACGATTAAATCGAATATAGCGGTCGGCCACCATGTTGTTGTAGGCGCGACAGACGATGACGGCCCACTCCGGGTCCTGTATAAACCCGCTGGCCAGTCCCGATGTCGGGTAAATGACCGTCCGGTCAATGGCCTCTTGGTCCAATACGTTGAGCCAGGTTTGCGGATCATCAGCTCCGACGACATAGGGCCTACCGTCTCCCACGCGCCGCGCCATGCGATGAAAGCCGTCGAGACCGGGGAAAAAAGGCTGCGCCAGCAATTCTTTTCTGCCGCGATAGGGGGGTTCCATGTATTCGTAGATAATCTCATCCTTCTCAAAGATATGCCCGTCGGTATCCACGACTTGTGTAGCCATGACAGAGCCCTCCTAATTATTACGAATAACTATCATCCTTAGATCCGAAAAAACCTGACGATGAATGGTCGCCGGGTGAGAGCGACAAGACCGAAAGCCGTGGGCAAAGGGACGTTAAGGTTCCGGCCACCCTTGACTGCCTTATCCATATTCCTTTTGGCAAAAAACTCAATCCCTGATCGATTGCGTAAACCATTCGGTCGGAATCTCTCTTCCGATCCCCCTTTTTTTTGCTTCATTGTACGTAGCAGTGCAGACCGCGCCGAATTGGACGCCCATGACGCCCAGATTGAGA
>JAUXIP010000242.1 GCA_030620935.1 Deltaproteobacteria bacterium
AGCCTGATCCCCTGGATTCCGACTTACCCGAAACGAGGCACGGTGAACCGCCGTTGGGGCGTGGTGATCAATGAGCCAAGGTGAGCTGCCGGCTATACGGTTTCATGAAGATTCCGACCTGTTCCAGGAATCCGTGCGCTTCACGGCAGCGGAGACTGCCTTCGTCGCACGGCTGATCGAGAAGGATTATTTCTGCACCGTGCTTCTGGTCTACTTGGCAGTGGAGGCCGGCCAGGATCTAGTTTTCAAAGGCGGGACCTGCCTTGCAAAGGTACATGCGGAAATGTACCGGCTCAGCGAGGACCTGGACTTTGCCATCTCTATGCCGGTGGAAGCCTCGCGCTCCGAACGGAGTAAGCGATCGGAGGGACTGAAGGAGGCCCTGGTAGGGCTGCCGAAGCGTCTTCCGATTTTTCACGTGGTCGAACCGTTGAAAGGACCGAACAACTCAACGCAATACGTCGCAGTCGTCGCCTACTCTTCACTGCTCGGCCGGGAAGATGAAACTATCAAGATCGAAGTGAGCTTGCGTGAACCCCTCCTGATGCCTGCGCTGAAAGGGTCAGCGCGAACACTTTTGCTCGATCCTGTGACCAGCGAAGCGGTTGTGCCGCCGGTGCCCCTCCTCTGCATTGCCAAGACCGAGGCACTCGCTGAAAAGTTCCGTGCCGCTATGTCACGTCGCCAAGCCGCCGTGCGCGACTTCTACGATATCGATCATGCCGTCCGAAAGGGCGGGCTTCGCCCAAAAGCCATCGAGCTGGTACAGCAGGTGAAACGAAAACTGGCTGTGCCCGGAAACGAGCCAGTGGACGTTTCCGGCGAGCGCCTGGCGGCTCTGCGTAAGCAAATTGACCCCGAGCTAAGGCCGGTGCTGCGAGAGCAGGATTTTGCGGAGTTCGACTTGGACCGAGCGTTCGAGACAGTCGTGAAAATGGCTAAAGCAGTGGCTTGATTAAGAATGAACGGGCTGTAGGTCTGGCCTTGGTTTACCGTTTACTGACTGGATCTCTCGCAAAACAAAAACCGGGCTGGAGTGGCCAATCGCTGAACTAATGCTTGTGCGTGTGGCCTCTTCCCCATTCCTTGTGACGGAAGATCAGGGACTTGATCACCACCGGCACGGCCTTGGCATCGGGAAGCTCCTCCCCGATGTCGATAAAATCAAAATCCTTGAGATCGATACCGTCGATCGAGATGATGCCTGCATCGGGCAGCAGTTCTTTCTTGATGATATTGCCCATCAACTTCGCGATATCCGCGTCAAAGACCAGGACCAGAGGTTGGCCCCGGCTGACGTGCTCCTTCATCGCCTCGGTCAACCCCTCGGCCAGAGTCCGAATTAGAGGATAGGAGGGGCCAAGCTCCCAATGAAGAGCCAGGGCTGCCGTCCTCTCCCCATCCTGGATGTCGAATCGCTGCAAGGCCCGCTCCACCGCGCTCTTCACATCCTTTGCGTGGACGGGTTCCTTTTGAAGAATCTGGGGAGTGACCACTTGCAGGTTCTTGAGAGGAAGAAGACCGGGATCGGAAAGGAATATGGTGTTGCCGCTGACTTGAACCGTGTACTGGGATGCGCCGATGACAGTAGCCCGGATGCGCACCTCAGCCGAGCGGACGGGCAGTTTCCTGTCTGACATCGAGGCGCGCTCGCGCACTTGCCGCCCAAAGTGTTTTCCCAAGTCGCCGAGATCTCTCTTTTCCAGATCGTAGATATATTCTGAAACCCCGCCCGAGAAGATCACGGCATCGATGCGGTCTTTATAATCGACCTCCGGAGTGAGCATTAAACTCTTCGTCAGAGGAGAAAGCGGCCGCCGCTCCAACACTTCGAAGAGGCAATCGCAGAGCACCCCGGCCATCTTTTCTTTTTCAGCTTCCTGCAAAGACCCTCCTAAGGAAAGAGAAACCCCTGCCGCTTCTGCAATCCTGAGTCCTGCGTCTTCAATACGGTCGATTTTGCCGTTTTCATCCAGAGCAACAAGTCGAGCTCCCACTTCCAAAGCGGAGGTATCGATCACCGTGCCTTTTTTCACAACGGCGAATTTGCTCGTGCCCCCACCCACATCCACATTCATCACGGTAAAATTCCCGCCCTCGTTCGCCGACATCTCCACCGCGCCGGAGCCGTAGGCCGACAAAATCGCTTCCAGATTGTGGCCGGCCGTCGCGCAAACGAATTTGCCGGCCTGCGCGGAAAAAAGGGCGGCGATAGCCTCGGCATTCTTCTTTTTTGCCGCCTCCCCGGTCACGATCAAGGCGCCGGTATCGATAACATTAGGAGCCAGCCCTGACTGGTGGTAATCTTCATGAATAAACTCGTCCAGCCTTTTTGTATCGATGGTCGTCTTGTCCAGATACGGCGTAAGCAGGATCGGCGATTCGTACAGGATCTCCCGCTTGACCACGACAAATCGGCTGGAAAGCGCCGCCCCTTGGCGCCGCAGCACTAAGCGGGAAAAGATGAGATGGGAGGTAGAGGAGCCGATATCGATCCCGACCGAAGTCAGAGAGATCCTCTCCGACCGACACTTGGGATGGTCTTCATCCATCGGCTTGTCGCCAACATCTCCGTGCTCCCAATCATGATCTCCCTCTTGGCCCTCGTGCAAAATCAGCGGCTCACTATGAAAATCCAACATTCTTCCTCAGAATTCCTTTCCACTCATTTGTCCTTCTCGCTATAGCCAATCAACAGGGTGTTGAAAAACACTGTTTTCAGACCGGTCAAAAAGGTCCAAGCTAAGATAGTCGCGAGGCGCGCGAAAAACCGACGAGCGCAGGCGTACTTAAGCAGTACGTCGGAGCGAGGCGGTCGAGCGCAACGAAGCAGATGAGCCTTTTTCAACGGTCTGTAAAAATTGATACCATAAGACGGTAGAAGTTGCCACTGAGGCGGATAAAGAGACGTTTCTAGCTGACCGCTGATGGCTGAATGCCCCTTATCGGCGGCCCGCATGGACAAGCGAAACAATCAGGGATAAGATGGGCGCATATCTTAAGTTATGGGCCAGGAAGATTATAAGGAGTTGTCCTTTTTTCTACGGCGATTCGTCCGCCGCCTAAAAATGCTCAAAGGGGCGGAGGGATTTTGCCTGATCGGCGTCTCTCTCCTCCTCCTCTTTGCTCTCGGTCTGGGAATCGAAGAGATCAAGCCTTTGTTCCCCTATGCGCCTGCGGTTTACAGCGCCCTCACCGCCGTCCTCCTGGTTTCGCTGATCGGTTGGATTCTTTACCAGGGGTGCCGGCGGATCTCTCAGGAGTGGGCCGCCCTCTATATCGAAAAGAAGTGTCCCCATCTCAGGAATAATCTGATTAATTCATTACAACTCTACCCGCAGGTCGCCGATGAGAAACCGCCGCGGGAAGTCGCTACCTCAATGATCCTGGCCCTGCTGCGGGCAACGCGTACCCAGCTCCGGACTCTTCAAGTCAATGACCTCATCAACACCCGGCGGCTAAAAGGTGAGTTGCGTCTTTTAGGTCTACTTTTCGTCCCGGTTTTGGCTGTGGTTCTTTTCAATCCCTCTTCAGTCGGCAAGACCTTTAGCCTCTTGACCCATCCTCTGAAGGATCTTCCCCCTTCCCAGACTTTCATAGAAGTGGCACCGAAGGGAATCCGTGTTGCTCGTGGATCCGCAGTCACCATCCAGGCCACGACCTCGGGGGCGATACCAGATTCCCTGGAACTTATCCTCTGGTCCGACGATCATGGCGGCCCAGCGAACACTCCGCCGGAAAAGCTCCCTATGGAGGCTGTGGGTGAGGGAAAATTCTCAGCCACTATCGAGGCGCAAAAGAGTCTTCGGTATCGCGCGGCTACCGGCCCTTTTACTTCCCCTTCGTATTCCATCGAAGCGATTGATCTTCCGGCGATCGCCAATCTCAAAGTCACGCTCTATCCTCCCTATTACACAAAGCTGCCCACACGAACCATCCAAGGGGGAAATATCGACGGGCTCAAAGGCTCCACCCTCCGTCTGGAGGCGTCGAGCACGAAAGAGGTCGTCAAAGCCAAGCTCCTCCTCGACGAAGGCAGGGAAATACCTTTCAAAATCGACGGAAAGAAACTCCAAGGCAACCTAGTCCTGTTCCAGTCCCAAAGGTACCGGATTCAGGTTGAAGATCCCTTCGGGTTTCGTAATGCCCCGATCCCTTACAACATCCAGGTTCGGCCGGACGGCTTTCCCACTGTTGAGATTCTCAAACCCGCCGAAGATCTGGAAGTTAACGGGGATGAGACTCTCCCGTTGGTATTCAGTGCCAGGGATGACTTCGGCATTCAGGAAGTCGCCCTGGTTATAAGGATCGGTGACCGGCAAGAGAAGCTCCCCATTCAAACGGAGGAGATTAAAAAGCTGATTGTCAGAGAGCGGTTCAACTGGGATCTGGGAAAACTGGGGTTGCGCGAGGGGGA
>JAUXIP010000118.1 GCA_030620935.1 Deltaproteobacteria bacterium
GAGGATTCGAACCTCCGAAGGCATCGCCGGCAGATTTACAGTCTGCTCCCTTTGGCCACTCGGGAACCTCTCCTCCTCTACCTCTACCTCGAGACCAATCCCCTAAGAACAATCCGGGCCCGGGACCTGTCTGTAACCGCCTCAATCAGCAGCTTGGACTTCTCAGTGTTGGAGCTGGCGATAGGACTTGAACCTACAACCTGCTGATTACAAATCAGCTGCTCTACCGTTGAGCTACGCCAGCTTACATGGTGAAACAAAACGTTCACGCGCCGACGCAAAAAAATTCCTGCCACCCATTTAATAAACAGGGCGAAAGGAACAAACTGCTGGGAAGTATTGAAGTATGGACCCCGACCCCTTCAGGTAACCGACAATGACTCAGACAAGTTTTCTCCGTTGTAAATCACTATTTAAAGCACTTCCCGCCTTTTATGTCAATACCAATTTAGCCCTTTGTCCAAAGATCTCTTTTTATTGGAGAAACCCGGCGCCCTGAGCCAATGAATCCGGGTCTCCAGGGCCGCCGTCCCGTTCCCTTGAGACCGGGAATCGGGGGTCCGCCGCCCCACGCTGAGAAACACTCCACAGCCATGTTTTTCTTAAGAATTTCCTCTGCGTGTCAGAGCTGACTTCTCTGTCGAAGCAGCTCATAGAAGAAAACCCCTCCCGCAACAGCTACGTTGAGGGAGCTAATCTTACCTCGCATGGGTATGGAGATGAGAAAATCACACTCTTGTCGGATCAAGGGACGTATTCCACCTCCCTCAGCCCCCAAAACTACCCCCAGCTTCTCCGGATAGCTTCTCCCAAAAAGACTCTCCTTCGCGTTACTGTCCAAGCCGACGATCCAGTAGCCTTTTTCCTTTAGAACTTGTAAGGCGCGCCTGAGATTAGGGACCTGAAAGATCTTCATATGGTGAACCGCACCGGCGGAGGTCTTGAAAACGCTAGGCGTCACACCTACCGAGCGATCTTTAGGAATGACTACATGACGAACCCCGGCGGCCTCCGCACTACGCAGAAGCGCTCCAAAGTTGCGCGGGTCGGTCACCCCGTCTAAAAACAACACCCATTCGGGGGCAGAAGAAGAGGAACAATCTCGGAGCAAGTCGGCAAAGACCTGATATGGGTATGACCCTACTTGAGCCACCACTCCTTGATGCTTCCTACTCTCGGCCAGACGATTCAACGCCGGTGTTTCCAGATAGCGAACAGCAATACCCTGACCTTTTGCTGCTTCCTCAATGGAGCGAATGGAAGCGCGTGGGCTTTCCCCAACAATCGCGATTTCCAATATTTCTTGAGGTGAAGCTTTTAACTTTTCCAGAACCGGATTAATGCCGAACAAAATAGTCTTTTTTCCTCTATCCATCGGGCATACCCCCACTAAAAGCATTTTACAACAAAAGACGCACCGGATAACATGTCCCTACAGTGAAACGAATCCTAAGCTTTTATGTCGTCTCCGAGATCCTTCCTCCCTTCCTGTTCGGTCTCTTAGCCTTCACTTTTATACTCCTTATCGCCCGCATCCTAAGACTCGTTGAATTGGTGGTGACGCGCGGTGTCCCACTGCTGGAAATGGCCAAACTCTTCGGCTTGATTCTCCCGACCTTCTTAGAAATGACCATACCCATGGCCCTTCTGTTCGGCATCTTTCTCGGTCTCACCAGGCTTTCCAATGACCAGGAGATCCTCGCGCTAAAAGCCACTGGAATCAGCCCCACCCAGCTTCTTCTCCCCATCGGGATACTCGCCCTGGTTGTCTCTTCACTCACCCTGTTGCTCACGACTTCACTCCGACCCGCAGCCAACCTAGCGCTAAAAAAGGAGCTCTATAACCTCGGCAAGAGCCATATCGAGACGGCACTGAAAGAAAAAATCTTCAACGATGACTTTCCGGGCGTGGTCATCTATATGGAGAAAATGGTTCCACCAGGAAACACTTCCCAAGGAGTTCTCATTGTGGACCGGCGTAATCCGGGGAGGGAAACAGTCATTATCGGCAAGGTCGCTCTTTTCCTTCCCAACGAAGAGTCCAAGACCATGAGTCTGAAGCTCTTTGATGGAACTGTCCACGAGAGAGGCAAGACCCGGTCAGGGTTCAGCCAGACCCACTTTAATGTTTACGACTTCAAACTCGATCTCGTGGAGGCATTCAGCCCTACGAAAAAAAAGGGGCGCAAGCCCAGAGAGATGTCGCTTCCGCGCTTAATGAAAATAATGCGTCTCAAAGAAGAACAGGGTCTTAAGGTAACCGAAGAGCTGATAGAGTTTCATCAAAGATTTGCTTTTGCCTTTGCGCCCATTATTTTAAGTCTTCTTGCACTTTCCTTGGTCATGGTCCCGTCCCGCTCGCGCACGAGCCGTCCTTGGGGACTCACGCTATGCCTCACCTGGCTGCTTGTCTACTACGGCTTGCTTTCCCTGGGAAAGGCATTGGGAGAACGGGAAATTCTCCCGCCGGTTTTAGCTCTCTGGCTTCCTAACATCATCCTGGGGCTCACCGCAATCCACCTTTTTAGAAAAGCACTTACGGAATCTCCCCTTTTCGTCCTAACGCAGTTGAAAAATTTGTCCCTATACCTAAACAGCAAACTGATCAACTTCAAACAAAAAATTCCTTGAGGTCATCTTGAAAAAAATCAGTTCCATCAAATTGCTGCCCACAGGAACCATTTTGGACAGGTATCTGATCCGCGGCTTTCTAAAAATATTTCTCCTGAGCCTTTTATGCGCCATAGGTTTGTACCTCATCGTCGATTTTTTTGAAAAAATCGACAATCTCTTGAAAGCGGACGCGCCCTTGTGGACCTCAGTCCGATATTTTCTTTATAAAATCCCGTTGCTGATCGCCCATGTTTTTGGATTTGCCACCCTCTTTGCTACTCTGTTTTCCATCGGCATGTTGACTCGATCCCACGAGATTACGGCCATGCGTTCCGGCGGCCTCAGCCTGCATCGGATATCGCTGCCGTTGCTTATACTTGCCCTTTGGATAGGTCTCTTCGCTTTCTTCTGGAATGAAGCCTTGGTCCCCATTTTTACCCGCCAGGCTCATTACATCTACAAAACAGAAGTCAAAAAAAAGCAGCCCAAGAGTCTTATCGGGACTAGGAATATCTGGATACGCGGAGACGCGAGTTTTATCAGCGTAGATCATTTCGACGCGAAGCAAAGCGTCCTCAAAGGAATATCCATATTCCTTCTCAACCGAGATTTCAGCCTGAGAGCGCTGATCGAGGTCCCTTCGGCTCGCTGGACGAACTCACGCTGGGAGGCAGAAGGAGGCACGGAATGGCGCTTCCTCTCCAGCGGAGAGATGTCCCAGCGCAAGATAGAGACTGTTCTACCCCTCTCCCAAACCCCGGAGGACTTTAAGCTCCTGATTCGAAAGCCGGAGGAGTTTAGCTTCTTTGATTTAAGAAGACATATCGCCGATCTAAAAGAGAAAGGAATTGATACCACGGAATTCGAGGTCGATCTCCAGATCAAGCTGGCGCTGCCGCTCGTTTCTCCGCTGATGATCTTCCTGGGCATTCCATTTGCCCTTAAACATGGCCAGGGAGGAGGAATCGGCCTGAGTTTCGGTTTGAGTATGCTGATCGGTTTTTTCTACTGGCTTGTGCTGGCTTTCAGCGTCTCTCTGGGGCACAGCGGGGCCTTGCCCCCCTGGATTGCGGCATGGCTCCCCAACCTGACCCTGGCAATGGTCGGCCTATTCTTCTTCACCGGCGAGGAATAGAATTACCCAGCAGAGTGCTGAAAAACTTTGCTCACAGGCTGCTCAAAAAGATCTCAGATGCGAGGCTTCGACCGTGAGCTCCCCTCGACCTGAGCTCGGGACGAAGGCAGCCGAACGGCGCGCGACAAATCGATCCTTCGGCGGAGTCTATCCTGAGCGGAGCCGAAGGGCTCAGGACAGGCTCAGCGCAGGCGTACAGCATCAGTTTCTAGTTCCTTGTTCCTGGTTTCTAGTTTCTAGTTTCCGGTCAACTAGGAACTTGAAACTGAAAACTAGAAACTACGAGTCCGCAGATGAGGCTTTTTCAGCAGCCTGCTAGGGGACCAAGGCCGCGGCACTGATCCCTTCGACTTCAGGCCACCCATACATCAGATTCATATTTTGCACCGCCTGACCCGCCGCGCCCTTAACCAAGTTGTCAATGACCGTGATCACCACAAGACCTCCCGCGCGGGTGTCGTATCGCAACCCGATGGCACAATCATTGGAACCACGGACCTCCTTCGCCTGGGGAAAGCAGCCATAAGGGAGAATGCGGACAAAGGGGTCCCGGCGATAAAAATCTTGATAGATCCCGGCGAGCTTTTTCTCTCCAGGAAATCTTTTGAGCTTAACGTACATCGTGGAGAGAATGCCTCGGCTCATAGGGACCAAGTGAGGGGTGAAAATGACCAAGACCGATTTCTTAGCGATCTGGCCAAGCTCCTGCTCGATCTCAGGTGTGTGTCGATGAACGCCGACGTTATAGGCCTTGAAGTTCTCATTCACCTCGCTAAAGGAAAGTTCCACGCTGCTGCTTCTTCCGGCTCCGGTAACGCCTGATTTCGCGTCGATCACCACGGTTCCCTGAACCATGATTTTGGCAAACAGAGGCGCTAAGCCGAGCAAGGCTCCCGTGGGGTAACAACCCGGGACGGCAACGAGCCTCGCCTTGGGCAGGTTTTTACGGTGAAGTTCGGGCAGTCCGAAAATAGCTTCAGTCAAAAGATGCTGGGCGTTATGCGTCCGGTACCACCGGCGATAGACCTCGGCATCGTGGAGGCGGAAATCAGCGCTCAAATCGATTACCCGAGCGCCTTGCTCCACCAGATCGGCAATCACATCCATAGAGGTTCCATGAGGAAGCGCGGTAAACAACAGGTCGGCCTCTGCGACGATTTTCTTTACCCGAATCTTTTCCAGAGTGAGGTCGCACTTGCCCGCGAGCGACGGGTAGACATCGCTCACGCGTTTGCCCACATATTGCTGTGAGGTAACAACCGTCAGCCGGACCCGAGGGTGCTGGAGCAGTATACGGAGGAGTTCCACGCCGGCGTAGCCAGTGGCACCGAGTACCCCGACCCGTATATGCCTCTGTCTACCGGTAGATAATGTCTTAGCCAACGGTTTTAGCGTTTGGAATACTGCGGTCGCTTGCGTGCCTTATGGCGGCCGTATTTCTTCCGCTCCACAGCACGAGGATCGCGGGTGACAAAACCTGCTTTTTTAAGTGGGGGACGAAAATCCGGGTTGGCTCCCATGAGGGCCCGAGTGATCCCATGACGAATCGCACCTGCTTGGCCTGAAGAGCCACCACCCTGGACATTTACTTCAGTATCAAAGCTACCCGCCGTCTGGGTAACCTGGAAAGGCTGCAAGACAATCATCCGTGCCGTCTCCCGGCCAAAGTACTCCTCCAAACTCCGGCCGTTTACCAACACCTGACCCTTTCCCTCTTTCAGGCGAACGCGGGCCACCGACGTTTTCCGCCTACCCGTCGCATAAAAGAGCTTCTCTGCCATGCCTTCACTCCTAGACTTTTAAGACCAGCGGTTGCGGTTTTTGGGCCTCGTGGGGATGATCAGATCCCGCATAAACCTTTAATTTAGTATACAACTTTCTCCCCAAACGGTTTTTAGGCAACATGTTTTTAACTGCCAACCGAATAAGGTTCTCCGGCTTGTCCGTCAACATCCTCGCCGCGGTCGTGGACCGAATACCTCCTGGATATTCAGTATGCCGATAATAAACTTTTTGCTCCGGTTTTTTCCCCGTAAGCCTGACTCCGCGGGCATTGACCACAATGACGAAATCTCCTCCATCCACATGCGGCGTGAAACTGGGCTTATGTTTGCCTCTAAGAATCTGCGCCACCTCGCTGGCCAGTCGGCCCAACACTTTGCCCTCGGCATCAACAACGTGCCATTGACGCTGAGCCAATGCTTCTCGTCTCTTCAACTGATAGGTTCCCATATCCTGCAAGGTCCAATCCATCTATAAGGCACGAGCCCCTTCTCTGCAATAAGCGATGGCGGGGCCGACGAGACTCGAACTCGCGACCTCCGGCGTGACAGGCCGGCGTTCTAACCAGCTGAACTACGACCCCGATAAAGCAAGTAAAAAGGAAAAAGTCAAAATTCGTGCAAAATTTTTTCCTTTTGACTTTTTCCTTGGCATATCCTGGTGGGCGGTACAGGATTTGAACCTGTGACCCCCGGCTTGTAAGGCCGATGCTCTCCCGCTGAGCTAACCGCCCCCTCGGCCAAAAACACCAGCCCTTCAACAGCGGCCTTGAGATTCGTTATCTCAGGTTCTTCTTTTCAAGGTCGACCCTGTTCTCTAAAAAGGGTGAATTAGCTGAGGGACTCTTTTAAGGTCTTGCCCGCCTTAAACTTGGCGGCCCGAGAGGAAGCGATTTGAATCGTCTCTCCGGTCTTCGGGTTTCTTCCGGTCCTCGCCTTACGCTGAGAAACAGAGAAGGTCCCGAAACCGGAGATATTCACTTTATCTCCGTTCTTTAAAGCACCGATGATATCATCCAAGAGACCATTCACGATCTCTTCTGCCCTCTGTCGAGGAAGCTCCGTCCGTTTTACTACCGCATCAATTAAGTCCGCCTTTGTCATTGCCC
>JAUXIP010000075.1 GCA_030620935.1 Deltaproteobacteria bacterium
CGCTGTTGTTTGGATTTTTATGTCCCACTGCCCGAATGCTCAAAAACAAAAAGCCCGATTCCGGGCTTTTTGTTTTTGGTGGGCCGCCGGAGACTCGAACTCCGGACCCGCTGATGAAGAGTCAGCTGCTCTACCAACTGAGCTAGCGGCCCATCGACAAAGGATAAATTCAAAAGGCGAAAGGATAACGTTTTTTTCATCTTTCATCCTTCAGCCTTTGAATCTGGGGTGAGTGAAGGGATTTGAACCCTAAACCCCTGGAGCCACAGTCCAGTGCTCTAACCAGTTGAGCTACACTCACCACACTACTTGAGCCATAGTGGCGCGCCAGAAGGGATTCGAACCCCTGACCTACGGCTTTGAAGGCCGTTGCTCTATCAGGCTGAGCTACTGGCGCCACAGATCACTTATGTGAAAAGTGAACAGCCCGACCCCAGCACTCCTTTTTTTGACCTCTATTTTTCATCGCTATTTGCTGTTCACTATATTGTTGATGGTCGGGGCGAGACGATTTGAACGTCCGACCCCCTGCGCCCAAGGCAGGTGCGCTACCAGGCTGCGCTACGCCCCGTCAAATTATAAGTAAGCCCATTCTACATATGCAGGTGGCTAAATCAACCGTATGTTACCGCTCTAACGAGCAAAACGCGGCTTCTTGCGGGCTTGAGCGGAGAAGCCCTCCCTCAGCCGGAGTGGGAGTATCTTGATGGGCCGATGCGCCGGACGAGGAGATTCAAGCGTAGCTGAGCGATATACATCTGCTGTTTTGTGAGCGTAAGATGACTGTATTGCATCGGGCCGGAAAGATATTTCCACTCCAGCCTTTATCAAGCTTCCCTCGGTCTACAAGTTCTTCGCCTCGGAACACTGTGGGATGAGCAACGGCAGTGCCTGAGCGAGCTTTCTTAGAGCCTTTCCCCGATGACTCACCTTTCCTTTCGTCTCCCGGTCTACCTCCCCAAAGGTTTTACCGAAAGGGGGATAGAAAAAAAGCGGATCATAACCAAAACCGTTTGCTCCTTTCGGTTCAAAGGCTATCCATCCCTCACATTCCTCACGGAACGACCACTCCTTCCCCCCCTGTGAGTCGGGCGTGCACAACGCAAGCACACAGACAAACCGCGCTCCTCTTTTTTCCTGCGGTAAGTCGGCTAATGCGTGAAGTAGTTTCTCGTTGTTCCGAACGTCGTCCCCCTCCTCTCCACTGTAACGAGCTGAGTAAACACCCGGAGCCCCGCCAAGGGCATCCACCTCTATTCCAGAGTCATCGGCCAACGTAACATAACCAGAGAATTCGACTAAGGTCCGAGCTTTCTTGAGAGCGTTCTCCTTGAACGTTGTCCCGTCCTCTACGACCTCTGGCCATGTACATAGACTGTCAAGGGAGATGATCTCAATGGGGAGGCTTTTGAGAATCGCTCGAATCTCGACCAATTTGTCTCTGTTACCTGTTGCGACTAAAAGCTTCATAGCCAATCCTTACCCTCTTGACGGCAACCGAATCAAATCAACCCCAATAGAGCATAGGTAGTCGATCAACTTTTCCGGCTCCACGTGTTGGTCCGGAGAGATCAGCCCTCGTGCTTCGAACCGACCCTCCGCTATTGCGCGCCCGGCCATCACCGCTGGCACAATCGGCGTGAAGTAACCGCGGTCAGACGCAACCAAAGCATAGCGGATGACATTGCCCGTGGGTCCTTCGATCTCGTATGCCAGACATCCTGACGTTGCGCCCAGGCGCCGGGCCAGTGCAAGTCCCACGGGTTTGAGGTGGTCGAGCATTTTCCTCACTATCCCTGACCGTGCCGCAATCGCGAACACGGCATTGAACGCAGGGACACGGGTATCCAAGTAGAATTCGACGGTACGCAGACTGGGCCAGACCTGTGGGAGGGTGAAAGAGTCTGCACTTTCAAAAAGGTATCCCCGCAAATGTCCGATTGGAGGTGGCCCTCCGAAGGTCTGCCGCTCGGCCCATCCAAGTCGCACCATTAGTTTGCCGTGGCGGAGCACCTGGATGGGTTGTCCGACCGATCGCAGCAGCGACGCTCCCGTGGCAGGAACGGCAGTATAGAGCGACGCTGGAGCGAGAAACCCTGTTACTCGTACCGGTTTTTCAATCCCGCTCAAGCGCACCAGCGCTGCGCTAACCGCCGAGATGGAGCTACACGCGGGCAGCACGCGCACGCCATGCTGATCGATTTGCGGCTTCAGGGCATGAATCTTGGAGACGTAAGCGAAGCTGTCCGAGATATCGACGACGTCGAAACCGATCTCCATCGCCGCTTGCACCAGCGCCATTGTCCGGTCCTGAAAGGGCCCTACCGTGTCGATGACAACATCCTCGGACCGCAGCGCGCTGCGCAGAGACACCAGGTCCTCAACATCCACACGCACGTCCGCGCCGGCTCGGCGCGATCCAATAAGGGGCGTGACACCATCCGCCCGAAGCCGCTCGACCACCGCTGCCCCAAAGAACCCAAAGCCGCCGAGCACGATGATGCGTTTCATTGGTTCTGGTTGATAACCTCGTGCTGGCTTTCGTCTCTAAGCCTCCAACCCATCACAGCGGCCCATGGGCAAAACAACACCATCAAAAACCCCGCGGACACCACCATCCCGATCACGCTTCCAGCGAAGGCCGTGGCGCTGAGGGAGACGCCGCTGATCCACATGATCCATGTCCAAGCTAGCAGCCAACCGCGTAGCGACTTTGTCCCCAGAGTGAGAATCACCCCGGCAATGGTATATAACCCGTTCGCCGCTCCGCCCGTGAGCAGCGAGCCTAGATGCTGAATCTTCGCCAAATCCTGCGGCAACCAACCGATGAAAAGCGATTCTGCCAGCAGGTCGCACACCAGTCCGCTGGCTGCCACGGCAAAGGCACTAATCCCCCAACCTTGTCCCTTTAGGCGAGCCCCCCACCACGCATAGAAGCCGAGCAAGCTCAGCGCAGCAGCCATCCACAAGGCCCACCCTGCTCGCCAAAGGATGGGATGCTGTAAGATATACGCCGAGCGTTCGGCGATGTCCGCGACAACCTCAGTCCCGGGACGCAACGCAAACAGCAGAGCGGCAGAGGCCAGTGCATTCAGCGCCGCGCATACGTAGGGCGCTGATCTATATACACTGGCTCTAACCCGTGTTCCTTCGAGCAGGAAAAGCGAAAAGGGCAGCCACCAGATCAAGTCGTTGAACACGATCAGCGGGAAAGTATGCAGAGACCATTGACCGTCGCTCACCGTAATAAGCCAACCTATCGGTCCGAGAACTTTCCCTGCCAACCCAATCGCCACAAAGGGGTGCGCCCGGTTAAGCCTGAACGCACAATAAGCGTAGGCTACCCCATAGAGTCCGATGACCATCCCCAAACACTGCCAAATGGCCGGATAGCGAGGGGCGCCCAATTCAAACAGATCAAAAAAGGCAGCAGGCCAGAATATCGTCCACAACCCGAATCCCAGGTTGTACACGGCTGCCGCACAGAACACTATCCGGTATATACGAGCCGCATATTCGCCAAGCATAGGGGTATCTCTTTAGGGTGGCAGGTTATTAAGCAGTGCGTGGGAGCCAATCAGCCAAATGGACTAGTCAGCCGTCGCCAGCACTTTTTTCTGAAACTTGAGAAGCTCGCGAATACCCTGGTGGGCGACCTCGGCCATGTGATCCAGCTTGGCCTTCGTGAACGGGGCGCTTTCCGCGGTCCCTTGAACCTCGATAAATTTTCCCGAGCCGGTCATGACAAAGTTCATGTCCACTTCCGCGCGGCTGTCTTCGTCATAGCTGAGATCCAAAAGCACCTTTTCGTTCACGATGCCGACGCTCACCGCCGCAACCGAATCCTTGATGAAGCCGTTTTGAAGTGTCCCGGCTTTTTCCCACCGGCGTACGGCCTCGACAAGAGCTACATAGGCGCCTGTGATCGAGGCGGTTCGAGTCCCGCCGTCGGCCTGGATGACGTCGCAGTCGATCCAGACCGTTCTCTCTCCCAGGCTCTCCAGGCGAGCAATGGAACGAAGGCTCCGTCCAATCAGCCTCTGGATCTCATGGGTCCTGCCGCCGACCTTGCCTCGCGTAGACTCGCGCGAAATGCGAACTTGCGAAGATGAGGGAAGCATGCCGTATTCCGCCGTGATCCATCCCTTGCCGCTACGGCGCAAAAAAGGAGGGACCTTATCCTCCAGCTTGGCCGTGCAGATCACGCGGGTATCGCCTACTTCGATCAGGACCGAGCCATCGGCATGTTTAATATAGCTCGGCGTGATAGCAATAGGTCTTAGCTGGCTATTCTTTCGCCCATCTGTTCGCATATGAATTACACTTTCATCTCTTGTTTTAGCAGGAGTGTTTTTGCAGCTCGTTATATCCGACGATCCATAGGTTCAGGTGAATCTGCGAATGACTAAGGTTGTAGTATAGTTTCTGAGACGTTCGCAAACGGACAGTCACATGGCCCGAAGCCCGGGTTAACTGGATCGGGTTCTCTCCCTTGACATTATCGGCCAGCCAGGCTTGCGGCGGCGCCTTACCGTCGCGGCTTGCAATCTGGTAGCGAAAGGTTACGGCGACTACGTTCGAAGGTACGGCTCCTGAAAGATCGATCTCTTTGAACATGCTAGAGTGCGGTGCCACGATAGGCCCAATCCAAAAGCTCTACGGGGTGCACGACCCGAATATCATACCCTTGGTCTTTTAGACCCTTCTCGATCTGGAGAGAGCAGCCCGGGTTGCCGCTGACCACGAACCTCGCCCCTGTCTCCTTGATCCTTTCAATCTTACGATCCAGGAACTGCTGAGCGAGGTCAGGGTGGAGAAGATTGTACACCCCGGCGCTCCCGCAACAGAAATCCGACTCCTTGAGCTCTATGAGCTTAAGCCCAGGAATCGCTTTCAAGATCGTTCTGGGCTGCTGCCGGACCTTCTGGCCATGAGCGAGGTGACACGCATCGTGGTAAGTGACTGTGAGATTAAGTTCCTTTAACCTGCCGGCCAGCGGAACGTCAGCCAGCAGCTCCGAGACATCGCGCACCTTTTTGCTGAATGCCTCGGCCTTCTCGGCGTAGGCCGGATCGTGACTGAGCAGCTCCCAGTACTCCTTCATCACCGAGCCACAACCCGCCGCATTGACCACGACCACATCGACCCCGGCCCTCTCGAAAGTGTCGATCATCTGCTTGGCCAGAGCCTTGCCTTGCTCGCGCTCCCCTTCGTGGACGAGTAGAGAGCCGCAACAGCCCTGCTTTCTCGGCGCCACAACGTCATATCCGTTCTCGCTCAAGACCCGGGCTGTCGCTTGATTGACATAGGGGAGAAAGAAGCGCTGGACGCAGCCGAGGAGAAGCCCAACCCTCCCTCGTTTCTCGCCTCGGGCAGGGATCACCTCGGGCAACTCTTTGCGTAGGCTTTGATCGGGAACGAACGGGAGCAGAGCTTCCATCTTTCCCAAGCGGCCAAACAGCTTTAAGATCCCCGAGGCCCTGACCACCGCCTGGAGGCCGGACTGTTGGTAGAAGCGAAGGAGGGTAGTCATAACGCCTAACCGGCCAAGATTGGTAAAGGTATGGAGGATGAGATTTCGAAACCACCGATCTGAAAGAGAATAGTTATAGTTCCGTTCAATCTGCCCCCTGGCCGCCTCCATCAGGAAGCCGAACTTGACGCCCGAGGGACAGACCGTCTCGCAGTTGCGGCAGAGGAGACAGAGATTCATATGCTTGACGAAATTGTCGGTGATTCCTATCTCCCCTTCCGAAGCCGCCTTGATGAGATGGATACGCCCGCGCGGATTATCCATCTCGTTTCCGAGCACGACGTAGGTCGGACAGGTTGGAAGACAGAAACCGCAATGGACACAGTCCAGGTAGAGTTCGGAGTTGGGCGGATCGAGTTGATCGAAGGCGCCTTTACCGATCTTCTCCAGTTCCGTCTGAGAATTCATAACACTAACCAAAGATATTTGAAATTTTCAAATAAACTTAGGATTACGGAAGCGGAAAAACAATGGCTCGCGCAAAGACGCAAAGGACGCCAAGTTCGGAGAAATAGAAAGAGTTTTTTTCTTTGCGCTCTTGGCGCCTTGGCGCGATAAATTTTGTCCACGTGATCTCTTACGACGGTCACGATCTGGATTAAATGCCTCCCACGAATCTTCCCGGATTCAAGATTCTCTGCGGATCGAATTGCTCTTTCAGTCCCCGCATTAAGGGAAAAGCTTTTCCGACTGATCCCCAAACATCCACCTCGCTCTTCATCTCGGGCGGTGCCTCCAGAACGACAAGGCTTCCCTCGGCTTCTTGGGCATAAGTCCTAAGCTGCTTCACTGCCTCCGCCACCATCTGCCGGAATTTCTCAGGAGTAGCATTCTCACCAGAGAGATAGTACCGGATAATTCCCGATCCCGCCTCAGATATAATTCCCATCCTCAAGCCCTGCTTTTTAGCTATCTCTTCTCCCAACTTTACTGCGTCCGCTACGTTAGTGAGAAGGACGCTTGCCTTGAGGACGACCTGAAGACTTTTATTCAAGGCAAAGTCCCGTGTCGCCTGCCAAAAGGCGTCATGAACCTTGTCCTCCAAGATGCACTTCTCACGGCCGCCCGTACCATCAAAGTATCGAGCCGCAGTCTCAAGCTGGGCATCGACCGCTTCGCGGCGAACGCTTCCAATTGAGATGGCCAGCCCATAATTCCCCTCGGGCCATGCTACGCCAGTCTCGCCCCCAAGCTGTCGTGAAACTTCCGGATTAAAAAGCTCGATGGCGGAAGGAACCAAATGCGAGTCAAGGATATCAGCAACAACTTCCATTGCTCCTTCGACTGAGGCGAAGGGAGCGAGGAGTGTCTTTTCAACTGATGGTACAGGGAAAAGCCTGAAGGTCGCCTCGACGATGATTCCTAAGGTACCAAGGGAACCTATGTAGAGCTTACAGATGTCGTAACCTGTGACATTTTTAACCACCTTCGCCCCACCTTTGGTTACTGTGCCGTCGGCATGAACGACCCGGACAGCAATTAAAAGATCCCGGGAGGCTCCAAAGCGCAGCCTGCGCGGACCGCTCGAGTTAGCCGCCAGGATTCCGCCGATCGTTGCAAGTTCCGAATGGGGTGGGTCAAGGGCGATAAACTGGCTGTTTTGACCTAAACTCGCCTGGGCATCTCCCAACAATGTCCCTGCCTGAAAGGTAGCGGTCATATCCGCCGGTTCATGATCTACTATACCGTTCAAGCGTGAAAGGCTGAGGACAAGATCGATCCGTTCGGGGACACCGCCAAACGGCATCTTCGTTCCACCTCCCCGAGGAGCGACCTTCAGCCCTTCGCCCAACGCGAAGCCCATCACCGCAGAGACCTCCTCTACCGAGCCCGGGGTTACAACGGCTGTCGGAATTTTTCCGTCAACCGCATAAGCCGGACTCATAGGACCGGCGGACACATGCTCAACACCGACAAGCTCGCCTAAGCATCGGAGCAAGCCTTTTTCGGAGATCAAAAGATCCTCCTATGGGGGACCGAGTACTTTTTCCAGAATGTCACGCTGCCTCTCTGGTGCAGTCTCTGCGCCCGGCTTATTTGTCGGGAAGATCTTACCCGGATTGAACAGACCATCGGGGTTAAAGACCTTCTTGATCTTCATCATCGCATCCAGATCATCATCGGTATACATCAGTGGCATGTAATCCCTTTTCTCCACGCCGATGCCATGTTCACCGGTGAGGCTCCCGCCCTGCTCGATGCAGGCCTGAATAATTTCCGAGCCCATCTTTTCTGCTTTTTGGAGCTCCCCCTCGTTTCTAGAATCGTACAGCATGAGGGGATGGAGATTACCGTCCCCTGCGTGAAAGACGTTGGCTACCCGGAGACCGTACTTTTGCGAAAGTTCCTCTATAAACTTCATTATCGGTGGAAGCTTTGTCCTGGGAATCACGGTGTCCTGAACATAGTACTCCGGGCTGAGCTGACCCATAGCAGCAAAGGCCGACTTTCGCCCTTTCCAGAGAAGCAAACGCTCCTCCTCATCCTTTGCTACTCGCACCTCCCGGGCATGGTTAATTCGGCAGACTTCAATGACGGGATCGACTAATGCCTCGACCTCTTCCTTAGGCCCGTCGAGTTCAATGAGGAGAACCGCACCCGCGTCCAGGGGATAG
>JAUXIP010000034.1 GCA_030620935.1 Deltaproteobacteria bacterium
AGGGAAGGCTCATAGCCAATATCCTTTTGCCACTCACGAAAATGGTCGATCCAATCATCAAAGGTAGATATCTTCGCCATAGCGGGTTCCTCCCTAGATAGTTCGAACGATCGTTCGAATATACTGGGTTCAACCCCACATGTCAACCATAGCGAGTCCCGCCTCTGTTTTTCCTCCTTGGCACATTGAATTAATGGTACATCTCCATGAGCTCGACCATGCCGAGGTCCCGCATCTGCTCGAAGAGGTATTTCTTGATCTCCGCCACAGTATCCATTTGGAGAGCAATCTGAGCTGTGGTTTTAGCGGCGCGGTACGTCACAGAGCAGACGATTTTTTTCACCACCGGGATAAAAAGGGATCCCATACTGAACTCCTCCAATCCCATGCCAAGCAGGAGTAGGGTACACAGGGGATCCCCTGCCATCTCTCCGCACATACCCACTCGCTTACCGTCTTTCTTTGCCGCCTCAATAGTGCGCATCAACGCTGCAAGGACCGCCGGATGTAGAGGCTCGTAAAGCCCGGCAACCCTCCGGTTGCTCCGGTCCACAGCGAGCAGGTATTGGACAAGGTCATTCGTTCCAATACTGAAAAAATCCACCTCGCGTATAAGACGAGGGGCGAGTTGAACCGCAGAGGGTACTTCGATCATGATCCCCAATTCCATCTGGCGGTCGAATGGGGCCTCTTCACGCTCCAGCTCCTCTTTGACCTCCGCAAGGATCTCTTTAACTTTTAAGATCTCTTCCAAGCTGGATATCATGGGGATCAGTAATCGAACCCGACCCAAGACGCCTGCCTTTAAGATAGCCCGGAGCTGGGTCTTAAATATCTCCGCCATCTCAAGCGAAATCCTGATGGAGCGCCAACCCAAAAAAGGATTGGGCTCCGAGCCTCCTCTGCGCACATAAGAGGGATACTTGTCGGCACCAATATCAAGCGTGCGGATGGTGACAGGCTTACCTGCCATTCCCTCCACAACACGGCAATAGAGCGCGTATTGTTCCTCCTCCGTGGGAAAATCCCGATGGGTCAGGAAAGGGACCTCCGTTCGGTAAAGACCTATTCCTTGGGCGCCGTGACGATAGGCAAATGCAACGTCGCTGAGCAGACCGATATTTGAATAAAGGGAGACTCGGCGACCATCGAGAGTTTCGGCAGGGAGGTCTCGCGTTGCGTCCAACTCTTTATTAAAAGCTAAATAATCTCTCTCCAGCCGATCATACTCCCGGATGATCTCCTGGCTGGGATTGATATAGACAACTCCCGAGTTGCCATCGACGATCAGTGAGTCCCCATGTTGGACAGCGTCCAACAACCCTTCCACGCCGGCCACGCTGGGAATCTCGAAAGACTTGGCCAAAATTGAAGCGTGGGATGTGACCCCGCCGGTCGAGAGGGCGATGCCTTGGAAATGGTCGGCCTCGATCAAGGTAAGATCCGCAGGCGAAAGATCTTCTGCCACCAGAATAGCATCTTCGGGAAGAAACACGGCTTCTTCCCTTATTCCGGAAAGATTTTCCAGAACTCTCTGTGCCGCGTCCTTGACATCTCCCTCCCGCTCCCTGAGGTAATCGTCCTTGATCTGTCCGAAGGATTCAAGGTGCTGGCCGAAAACCCTGCTGACGGCGTATTCCGCAACATATCCCTCCTTGCGAATGTCCTTTTCAATTTCTTCAATCAGCATAGGGTCTTCAAGGAGCAAGCGTTGGACATCGAAGAGCGCTCCCTCTTCTTTTGAGATGAGAGTGCTCATATGCTGCTTGAGAGCCTGAATTTGTTCGATTCCTCTTTCCACTGCGGCCCGAAATCTCTCGATCTCCCTCTGGGGATTTTTGGCCAGCTCTTTTTTTACCGAACGCAAGTCCATGCGCGGGCTAAGAACATAAGCGGTCCCCCGACCAAAGCCGGGGGCTACCGACAAGCCGGTCAAACGTCCTCGCCATTTATGCCAAGTCCCTCGCGTTCCTTTCTCGCGGCGTTTCCCTTCATAGGATCGGAGTTTTCTCAGAGCATCGACCATTCGCTTATGGTATTCCCTGCGTTCTCTCTCCTTATCCATGAGCGAGTCGGCCAGCCGTGCCTGGATAATAATGCTCGACACTTGAACTGAGATAGCTTTGAGCAATCGGATTTCGTCCCGGGAGAATTGCCGGCGGCGTGAGGTCTGGACGACAAGCACCCCGACGGGCTTTCTTTTTTCTATCAGGGGAACTCCGAGAAAGGAGTGGAAACGCTCTTCACCGGTCTCAGGGAAATATTTGTAGCGAGGATGGGCCAATGCATCGACGACTATCACCGGACTCATCTTTTCAATCACCAAACCGGTCAGGCCTTCGTTGACACCCATGGAGACTTTTCCAACCGATTCTTGGCCCAATCCCATCGTGGCGCGGAGGGTAAGACGACTTTTCCGCCGGTCCAGAATGTAAAGCGAACAGACTTCCGTCTCCATGCGCTCGGCTACAATAGCTACGATATTTTTGATGGCCTCCTGGAGATCTTGGGAATGGTTGATTAAAGTACTGATGTCTTCAAGGATGACCAGGTGGGAGAGTCTTTGTCGAGGTGTTTTTCGAACCTTTGCCATAAACGCACACCATTCTAGGCGTATTCAAATCTAAAATACAAATGAGGCCTTTGAGCTGAACGGTTTCAGTGCAGCTGCAGGATGGACCGCGCTCGCGGTCGCCAGGCGGTTTTTTCGCGCGTGAGAAAATAACCGGGGATTTTCTGGCCACAAGGACAATGATCTCCTACGAGACGATACTCCAGGATATCGTGCCAAGAGCGGCGGATAAGGGCACAACCGCAACTGGGGCAGCAGGTTGTCTGTCCCTCGTCGTCAAAGACATTTCCCACATAGCAGTATTTAATTCCCGTCGAGAGGGCGATCTGACGCGCGCGGCTGAGGGTAGAGGGAGGGGTTCTAGGCTTGTCCATCATCCTGAAATCGGGATGAAAGGCAGTGAAGTGAAGGGGGATACTGTCCCCCAAGTTTTCCAGCACCCAGTCACAAAGCTGTTTAGTCTCTTCCGGGTCATCGTTCTCTCCGGGAATCATGAGATTGGTAATCTCAAACCAGATGTCGGTTTCGTTCTTAAGCCATTTGAGCGTATCCAGGACAGGATCGAGATGAGAGAAAGTCAGCTTGTGATAAAATCGCTCGGTAAAAGCCTTGAGATCCACGTTAGCAGCGTCGATGTAGCGATAGACCTCTGGACGGGCCTCTGGGGTGATATAGCCAGCCGTCACCATGACACTCTTTAGGCCGCGCTCGCGGGCGATGCGGGAGATATCGATGACGAATTCGCCCCAGATGACCGGATCGTTATAGGTAAAAGCGATGCTCGAAATGTTGTGCTTCAACGCCAACTCCACAACCTCTTCCGGACCCGCGCTCAGGCTTTGGGCATCGTCCAGTTTTGCCTTACTCATGCTCCAGTTCTGGCAGAAGCGACAGCCCAAATTGCAGCCTGCCGTGCCGAAGCTCAAGATTTCCGTGCCAGGTAAAAAGTGATTAAGCGGCTTTTTCTCGACGGGATCAATGGCAAAGCCGGCTGATTTTCCATACCCAAGCGAATAGAGTTTGCCGTCTATGTTTTTTCGAATGTAACAGAACCCCGCCTGGCCCTCTCCGATCTTGCAGTAGCGGGGGCAGAGGGTGCAGAGAATGCGGCCGTCTTCCTGGGTTTCCCACCAAAGGGCCTCTTTCATACTTTTAAAATATCCCTCTTTTCCATAGGGTACGCAAGTGGGATGAAGCCAGCTGGACGAGACTGTGATATAGGGTAGCCATGAGTGGCACTCAGGGACTCAGGGGCATGCGCCATATTGCCTTGAAGGTCAAGGACTTGAAGCGCTCCAGGGCCTTCTACCAGGACATATTAGGGATGGAGATCGTGTGGGAACCGGACCCCCAGAATGTCTATCTATCTTCCGGCTCGGACAACCTCGCCCTTCATGAGACCGTTCGAGAAGAGGATTTTTCCCCATCCGAACAGCAGCTAGACCACTTGGGATTTATAGTGGAGAGCGCAGAGAGAGTACGAGAGTTGGAACAGGAGTTCCGTGCCAGAGGGGTTAAGATTGTTCATCCCTTTAAAATCCACCGAGACGGAAGCGCTTCCTTTTATTGTGCAGACCCCGACGAGATCGTCATTCAGATGCTTTACGAGCCCCATCTGAGCCCGCAAAAAATAAGATAGCAGATGCGGCTGCTTCACATTCTCACCTAGCAGGCTGCTGAAAAAACCTCATCTACCATAGCCTGCCGATGGCAGGCGTTACGATGGTTACGCTCAATCGCCTCGCTTAAACGTACTGTGCAAGTACGCCTCCGCTGAGCCTGTCCTGAGCAAAGCCGAAGGATCGATTTTTCGCGCGCCGTTCGGCTGCCTTCGTCCCGAGCTCAGGCTGAGGGGAGCTCACGGTCGAAGCCTTGTATCTGAGATCTTTTTGAGCAGCCTGTGAGCAGAGTTTTTTAGCACTCTGCTAGTGCCGCTGAAATTGGCGCAAGACTGTCTCGGCTGCCTCTTCGCCGCTGTGGATGCAGTCGGCGATGCCGACGCCGTGGTAAGCGTTGCCCGCGAGGGCAAGAGAGGCAAAGTTGTTCAGGCGTGAGTTGATGCGTTGCAGTCGTTCTTGGTGGCCGACGTGATATTGCGGCATCGCCCGCGGGTGGCGGTGGATGCGGCGCAAAAGAGGCTCAGCCTTTACGCCCAGCAAGCTTGCCAACTCTTGGCGGACGTTGTGTTCTATGGTGGCGTCGCTGTCTTCCGCCAACGATGGCTGTAAGGCACCGCCCACGAAGGCCCTGAGAAGGACGTGGCCCTCGGGCGCTCTGCCGGCGTATTTCACGCTGCTGAAGGTGCAGGCAATGATTTTCCTGGACTCGACGGCGGGGACGACTAGTCCGAAACCATCCAGCCCTCGCGGAAAATCCGCCCTCCGATAGGCCAGACTGACAGTTGCCGTCGAGGCATAGGGAATCGCCACAAGCTCTTCCGACAGCCCGGGATCAAGCTCCTTCAGGATCGCGGCTGACCGATAAGCGGGCGCAGCAAGAATGACACCATCAGCCTCAATGTTCTCTCCACCTACCGTATTCAATGTCCAGCCGTTATCTCCATTCTTGATCAGCTTTGTCACCGGCCTTCCCAAACGAACGGCTCCGGCCGGAAGGCGACTGGCGATTGCATCGACAAGCTCCTGCATACCGCCGGAGAACGTTACAAATAGACCCCAGCGAGCACTGCTCCCTCCCTGGCCGTTACGCAAACGGCGCTTCTCAGCAGACCACATTGCCCAAATAACGCTTCGCCGGGCCCGTTCCATATCCAAGAATCGCGGCATGCTCGATTTCAAACTGAGCTTTTCGGGGTCGGACGCGTAGATGCCGCCGATCAGAGGTTGGGCGACGCGCTCCAAAACTTCCGCACCGAAACGGCGTCGGACGAAAGACGCCAAGCTTTCATCTCCGTTTGGGTTCCCACGGGGAATGAAAACTTCCATAGCCATCCGAAGCTTGCCGCCCCAGGAAAAAAGTGGCGTGCGGACCAAAGGCCAGAAGCGAGTGGGCGCCAAGAGAAAAAATCCTTCGGGAAGGGATTGTAAGTTCCCGTTATGTATGACGTAAATGCTCTGATGAGCTGAATTGGTGGAGATCAAGCGGGAGGTCATTCCAAGCCGTTCGCATAGCTGCAGCGCCCATGGTTTTTCGGTGATGAAGGAATCCGGTCCGGCCTCCACGAGAAAATCGTCTACCCGCTCGGTAGCGATGGAGCCACCCAAGCGCGGCGCCGCTTCCAGCAGTATGATTTCTATGCCAAGTGACTGTTTGCGGTCCAGCTCGATCAGGCGGTGTGCGGCGGCCAAACCCGCGATACCTCCTCCTACGACAGTGATCCGCTGCTTCATTGGGGCGTGACCGCTTTTGTGCAAAGGCCAGCCTCGATGATATCCACGATCATGTGTATGAAAGTTGGATGGTCGTTTGGGCAACTCGTTCGGACAAGACGTATTCCCAGATCTTGGGCTATCTTTCTCGCCTCGATATCGAGATCGTACAATACCTCGACGTGATCGCAGACGAAGCCGATCGGCGCCGCGACGATCTCCGAAACACCTTCAGCCGCCAGCTTTCGAATTGCTTGGCCGATGTCCGGCTCCAACCAGGGATCGCTAGGATTGCCGCTGCGGCTTTGGTAAGCCACCGACCAGCGTGGGTACCTGAGTTCCTCGGCGACCAGTTTAGCCGTCTCTTCGACTTGAGCCACGTAAGGTGATCGGGAGGCCATAGCCGTCGGGAGACTGTGGGCCGTAAAAATCAGCGGTGCCGTGCGACGCCTTTCCATCGCGATACTATTTAAACCGGACCGAATTTGCTCAGCTAAAGTGCTGATAAAAAGCGGGTGGGCATGCCAGCCAGGGCAGTAATCGATTTGAGGTGCCTGGCCTCCAAGCTCAAACTCTGCCTCTGCTACTTCTTTTTGATAACGCTCCCAGCTTGCGTCGGATTGATGTGGGGAGAGGATAAAGCCGAGGGCTCTCCGCACACCATCCGATGTCATCCGGTCCAACGTTTCTCTGATGAACGGGCTTGCGTGGCGCAGTCCCACATAAACGGGTAGGGATAAGCAGCGATCTCTGAGTCCTTTCTCCAAGCACTTTGCTTGCCGCAGTGTGATTTCGTTTAATGGGGAGCGACCGCCTACCGCTTTATAGTGGCGGGCGACTTCTTCAATTCGCCCAGGGGGTGCAGGGCGGCCTCGAAGCACACGGGTAAGAAACGGGCGAATCTCTTCCGGTGAGTCGGGCCCGCCAAAGGCGAGCAGGAGGACCGCATCATGGGTGTTGGACATCGCGGTTCTCAACGAGCGCTGAGTTCGTGGACGGCTTGTACCATTGCAATAACGTGCTCTACGGGAGTATCGGGAAGAACGCCATGGCCTAGGTTAAAAATATGGCCGGGCCGACCGCCAGCTCGTTTGAGAATGTCGGCGACCCGATTTCTTATTTCCCTCGGAGATGTAAACAGCGCCACGGGATCGAGGTTTCCTTGAATCCCGACATCGTATCCAACCTGCGCCCAGCCTTCGTCCAAATGGACACGCCAGTCCAAGCCGATAACGCTCCCGCCTGCGGCGCACATGAGCTTGAGCAGTCCGGCGGTCCCTGTGCCGAAGTGGATCACGGGAACTCCGGGGCTTAAGGCGCTAATCGTGGCACGCATATGCGGGAGTACGAATTTCTCATAGTCTGATGGGGTTAGACATCCCACCCAGCTATCGAAGATCTGAACGGCCTCGGCTCCGGCTGCAACTTGAGCATTCAAATATTTTACGACGGCGCGCGAAAGGCACTCCATGAGGGCATTCCACGCCCCCGGGTCAGAATAGAAGAGTTGTTTCGTGTGGATGAAGTTGCGCGAGCTGCCCCCTTCGATCAGATAGGACGCGAGAGTAAAGGGTGCTCCGGAGAATCCTATGAGCGGGGTTTTACCGCTCAGCGCGGCGCGGCTTTTCCGCACGGTCTCGAAGACAAAAGAGAGCGATTCTCCAGGCTCGACCTCCGGTAGCTGATCGACATCGGCCCCGGTACGAACCGGCCGGTGAATCTTAGGTCCGTCGTCTTTGCTATACTCCAGTCCTACGCCCATAGGCTCGATGAGCAGAAGGATATCCGCGAAGAGAATGGCGGCATCCACACCCAAGCGCTCAACCGGAGTCACGGTAATCTCTGCAGCCAGATCCGGACGCTTGCACAATTCGAGAAACCCAAACTTGGCTCGGAGCTTACGATATTCCTCCATGTAACGGCCCGCTTGGCGCATGAGCCATACGGGTGTGTATGGAGTCTTCTCTCGATGGCAGGCAGCCAGGAAGGGATGGTCTGGATGGGTCATGGTTGAAGGGATTTGTAACGCCTGAGTTCGGTTAGAACCTCACTGTAAGAGTGTTGGCAGTCGAAAGTCAACGAGTTCGGGTATGGCGTGTGGCTACGCGAATGGTCTCTTCCCCGTATTTGTGGCGGAGGTGATCAATGCCGCGGTAGAGTTTTTCCCATGATAGACGCTTCTTCACGTCGAACATGGACTCTTGCCATCCTGAGCCGAGGAGGGTACTTGTGCTTATTCCTAAGAGGCGGACCGATACACCAGGAGTAAGATTCTTTCTCAACAGGTCCCGCGCCACCTCAAAAATCTCCCGATCGAAACAGGTGGGGATCGATAAAGTCCGTGAGCGAGTGATCGTTTTGAAGTCAGTGTAGCGGATCTTCACTGTGATACAACGAGCATAAAATTCCTCATGCCGGAGTCTCCCTCCCACTTCTTCCACCAACTCCCACAGAACCTGCTCCATCTTTTCTGTCTCTTTAAGCGGCTCATCCAGAGTGGTCTCGTTGCCGATGGAGTGATCATGACTTTGCGCCCGGAGCCCCGCTTCGTCAAGATCGAGAAACCGGTCAGTCAAATCCGTATGTTTCATTAGGTCCCCAATTGTTTTTATCCCCCGCTGTAATAATTCCTTCCGAGTTTTCGGCCCGACTCCTGGAATAAACTCAACCGGGAGGGGCTGAAGAAAAGTTTTCGCCGAGCTTGCAGGCACGCAAATGAACCCATGGGGCTTAGCCAAAGTAGCCGCAATCTTGGCCACGACACGACTAGCGGCGAGTCCACCGGAGGCAGAAAGGCCTAGCTCCTTTTCTATCTGCATCATGATATCGCGAGCTGTCTTTCGAGGCGGACCGAGAAGTTTCTCTGTTCCGGTAAGGTCTACGATGCCTTCGTCGATGGAGATGGGGTGTACCTCCGGAGAGTATCGTCGGAGGATGGTGAAGATCTTATGGGAGAATTCTTTATAAATCCTGTGTCGGTTAGGGAGAAAAACCCCCTGGGGGCAGAGTTTTTTTGCTTGATAGCCCGGCATTGCCGAGTGGATTCCATATTTTCTTGCCTCATAAGAAGCCGCTGTCACCACCCCTCGCCCGCTTTTCCCTCCAACAATAACAGGCTTGCCCTTTAAAGCCGGCCTCAGCACCTGCTCGACCGAGGCGAAAAAGGCATCCATATCAACGTGCAAATACCAATGCATGGGCAAACCAAAGATTAAGGGATGGCAGAATGGAGGTCAAGGCGTGAAAAGCTCCCTGTCAAAGGGGCGCAGAGTTATTGGCCCACGCCGGAAGGCTGTCCCCCAACAAACCCCAGTTTACGCAGCAGAACCAACCAATTCTTGACAACCTGCCATGAAAATGATTCCTTTTTAGGTTCTGACTTAGAATTGGAGGAGCTTTTATGGCAAAATTGTTCGTCGCCGGTGAGCATTTTGACTCGGAGAGCAAGCAGGTTACCGAGGTCAAAAACCCTGCCACCGGAGAGGTAGTCGATACCGTCCCCAAAGGTACTGTCAACGATATCCGCCGGGCTATTGATGTAGCCGCCGGGGCCCTAAAAAAATGGTCTGAGATGGCGCCGTCTAAACGAGGGGCCATCCTTCTCGAGGCAGGCCGCCTCATTCATCAAGAAGAAAAAGAGCTGGCAACCCTGCTGACGCGCGAGCAGGGAAAGCCGCTTCGTGAGTCGATGCTGGAGATCCGCCGTTTTGTCCACACATTGGATCATTATGGCGGCATGGCCAAGAGCCTGCGCACTGCTGCGGTTGTACTTGATAAAGGCCGCCACGGGCTGGTTTTGCGCAAACCAATAGGTGTCTGTGGCGCGATCGTGCCTTGGAATTTCCCGGTCTCGCTCATGGGTAACAAACTCGGGCCTGCTTTATTGGCCGGCAACACAGTCGTCGTCAAACCGGCCGGGACGACCCCCCTGACCGACCTTCGCTGCTGCGAGCTGATCGACAACGCGATCCAGGCCGGAGGAGGCCCCAAGGGGGTTATCAACGTCGTCACCGGTCCTGGAAGCGTTGTGGGCGAAGAGCTGCTTGTTAACTCCACGGTGCGCAAAATCGGCTTCACCGGCGCAACCGACACGGGAAGACGGGTGATGCAGTCCGCTGCCAAAGACTTCAAACATGTGACTCTGGAACTGGGCGGCAGCGATCCGATGATCGTCTGCGATGATGCGGATCTGGAGCGGGCCGTAAGCGCCGCCTCCGTAGGTCGATTCTTCAACTGCGGCCAGGCCTGCCTGGCAGTCAAACGACTCTATCTTTTCGACAACATCGCCGATGTCTTCATTGAGAAACTAGTCGAAAAAGTTAAAAAATTGCGCATCGGGAACGGGCTTGAGCGGGGCGTCCTTTTGGGCCCCTTGCACACTGCAGCCCAGAGAAAAGAAGTCGAGGATCAGGTGGAAGATGCGGTCAAGCGCGGCGCGAAGGTCCTCTGCGGCGCTGGGCGGCCCAAGGGTGGAGACTACGATAAGGGCTTTTATCTGATGCCGACGCTCGTGGCCGACGTCGATCCGGAATCGAAGATGATCAAAGATGAGGTTTTCGGACCGGCCCTGCCGATCGTCAGAATTAAAAACCTGGAAGATGGCCTCGAGCAGGCCAACAATTCCATATTCGGCTTGGGGTCGTCGGTCTGGACACGAGATATCAACAAAGCCATGTTCGCCGCCGAGCATATTGAATCGGGTTACACCTGGGTCAACTCCGCGCAGATTATTTACGACGAGCTGCCGTTCGGCGGCGTGAAGCAGAGCGGCATCGGCAAGGAGCATGGCGAAGAGGCGATCGAGCACTACACCGAGACGAAATCCGTAGTCATCGCCACCGAGATGCAATCCGAGATCGTAGGCGGAGAGTAGGAGGCAGGTCGCCTTGCCATGAAGGTCGATCTTCCCGATATTTACAATGCCGCAACCACCTTCGTGGATGACAATATCGTCCAGGGGCGCGGCAAGAAAATCGCGATCTACTACCAGGACCAGCAGTTCACCTACCAGGACGTCTTCGAGAGGGTTAACCGAACAGGCAATGCCCTCAAAGAACTGGGACTCGAAATTGAGAACCGGGTCCTGCTGATTCTCCCCGATTCCCCAGAGTTTGCCTTCAGCTTCTTCGGCGCGATCAAGATCGGCGCCGTTCCCATCGCTATTAATCCGTGGATGAAGGCGAGCGATTACGAGTACCTGCTGAACGACAGCCGGGCGCGGGCCACGATCGTGCATGACTCCGTCTTGCCGGAGATTGAGCCCATCCGGGACCGCTGCCGTTACCTGAAACACGTCATTGTTGTAGGCAAACCCAAAGGGAAAGCCCTTTCGTACGAGTCGCTGCTTAACAAAGCATCGGACAAGCTTGAGCCTGAGGCGACGAACAAAGACGATATCGCCTGGTGGGGTTACACCTCCG
>JAUXIP010000382.1 GCA_030620935.1 Deltaproteobacteria bacterium
GCTACGGCGTTGAGCGAAAGCGGATCTTGGCAGCTCTGGAACAGTCCAACAGGGTTAAGTCGGAGTTCCTGGGATTTGTGTCGCACGAGCTGAGGACGCCTCTCAACCAGATCGTAGGCCGCACTGCCATGATTCAGGACGGCCTACTCGGTGAAGTCAACCAAGAGCAGGAAAAGGCGCTGGGAAAAATCCTAAAGTGCACGCATGAACTGGCCGACATGATCAACAGTCTCTTAGACGCAACAAAGATCGGAGCCGGCGCGGTCGAGGTTAAAACAGATACCATTGAGATGGTTCCATTCTGCGAGGAACTAAAGTCGCTCTACAACGCCCCACTGGAAAAAGACGTGAACCTGGTCTGGGATTATCCTCCCGACTTTCCATCGATAAGAACCGACGGCGGCAAGATCAAACACATCGTGCAGAATCTTATCAACAACGCAATCAAATTTACCGAGCAGGGTTCGGTGAAAATCTCCTGCCGATACCTTCCCGACATCAAAGCCGTAGAGTTCAAGGTGGCGGAAACCGGTATTGGGATTCCTGAAGAGACCCTACCTGAGATCTTCGAGATGTTTCGCCAAGTAGACGGGGCTCCATCCAAACCCTCCGGCGGCGTCGGACTGGGGCTCTATATCGTGAAACAATTCGTTGAATTGCTCGGGGGAAAGATCGATATCGAGAGCAAACTCGGGAAAGGCTCGACCTTTACCGTAACTCTACCGTCTACGAATAGGCCTCCGGAGCAACCCGGCATAGAAACAAGCCTGGGAGACGGCACCGGCAGAGAATGCTGAGAATCGACTTCGAATGGCTTACGCCAACTCTAATACGGTAAAAAACGACTCACTCCCCATGGACCACGTGGAGCCTGCGCGGAGCGCAACCTCGGCATCGAGCCTCGACGGTAAAAAAACGGAAGCATCGAGTCGAAGCCTTTGGACCGAGGCGGGCGGTCCGTTTCTTACGCTTGGCACTCTGATCGCAGCTGATTGGTTGTTCAACACGACTCCCAACCTTTTTAATCCGATTCTCATTGTCCTTGTGGCCGTGGTCTACTCGGCATACAGTGGCGGTCTCATACCAGGCCTGATTAGCGCGGCCATCGTCGTCGCGTATCAGGCCTATTCCTTATCCCCCTCCGGGGAGCCTTTTCATTCTACGGATAGCGACTTCCAACGCCTCTTGATACTGGGGGTCACCTCGCCTGTCATTGTCTGGATGGTCGCAGTCTTGAAGAGCCGTTCCGAACAAGCTTCCAATCTTTATTTTCAGCGTGTACAGGAGTCCGAGTCGGCCCAGGCTAAATTTCGCGGCGTCCTGGAATCAGCCCCCGATGCCGTCGTAATTGCCGACGGCTTCGGCCGCATCGTGCTGGTCAACGCTCAAACCGAGAGTCTATTCGGCTACAAACGCGACGAACTGCTGGGCAAGACCGTCGAGGTCCTGATGCCTGAGCGTTTCCGGAGGGCGCACGTGGGACGTCGGACCGTCTATGCGACCCAACCCGAGAGGCGACCGATGGGCGCAGGCCGCGATCTCTTCGGCCGGCGGAAAAATGGCAGCGAGTTTCCGATCGAAGTCGTCCTCAGCCCCCTGGAAACCGAGGAAGGACTTTGGGTTACCAGCGTTATTCGCGACAACACCCGCCTGCAACTCCAAGAAAAGCTGCTGAGAGGATCACAACAGGAATATGCCGGCCTCATCAACAGCATCGACGGTATCGTGTGGGAAGCCGACCCGCGAACTCTGCAGTTTACTTTCGTGAGTAAACAAGCCGAGCGCCTTCTCGGCTATCCCACGAATCACTGGCTCCTGGAACCTAACTTCTGGAAGGAGCATATCCACCCGGAAGATCAAACGGATGCTATGGTCCGTTGCCGAAAGGCTGCCAAGGAGAAGAAAGGTTGCGATTTTGAATATCGAATGACTGCTGCGAACGGCCGTACGGTGTGGTTGAAAAACATCGTCACCGTAGTGGTAGAGAACTACCGGACCGTCAAGCTGCAGGGAGTGATGGTCGATGTCTCGGAAAGCAAAAAGCTCACGCAGCAGATCAGGGACCGCGCGGTCGAGCTGGAAAAAGCCAACAAGGTGAAAGATGAATTTCTAAGCCTTATGTCTCACGATCTAAGAACGCCTCTGACCGACATCGTGGGCTATACGGGAATCATCAAAGATCATTTGCTCGGACCCGTCAATCCCGAGCAGGAAAAAGCCCTGGGAAAGATCGCCAACCGCTCTAGTGATCTCCTGGCCACGATCAATTCCATCCTCAATGTAACCAAATTGGGAATTGAAGATGTCGAGGTCCATAGCCAGGAGATCGACCTGGGAGAATTTCTGAACGATCTCAAGGCAGCCTATACGGCCTCCTCGAACCAACACGCAACCTTGGTTTGGGACTATCCCGACAGGCTTCCGGTCCTAAAGACGGACCGTAGTCTGCTCAAGCAGATTCTTCAAAACCTCATTCATAACGCGCTTAAGTTCACGAAGAAGGGGTCTATAAAGATTTCAGCCCGCTGCATTCCTCAGTCCAAAATCATATTCCAGGTAGCGGACACGGGCATCGGGATTTCGAAACACTCCCTGCCGATGATCTTCGAACGGTCTCGCCAATCGGACGGCTCAAATGCCGGATATCATGAAAGACAAACATTGGGGCTTTATACAGCCAAGAAGCTGACCGAACTGCTCGGTGGAAAAATCGAAGTGGAAAGCGAGCCGGGCAAGGGCTCGACCTTTACGGTCACCCTACCCTTTCAATCTGCGTGAGGCTACGACTTTTTTTCAGCGGTGCTCCCCTGCGGCTGTTTAAATCCGTATTTCTCCCATTGGCCTAGAACCTTCTGCCGCACCTTTTCCGGCCACAAATTCTCCAAAGTCGCTTTCACTGGTATCGCCTCCGGCGGCCAGTCCTTAGGCCAGGTGCAGTCAAACAACACGCCGGCCGCATCGCCGATGAGACGCTCCCGGGGAGGAAGGAACGGCAGCAAAACCGGGA
>JAUXIP010000030.1 GCA_030620935.1 Deltaproteobacteria bacterium
TTGCTTCGTTGCGCTCAATCGTCTCCCTCCGACGTACTGTTCAAGTACGCCTCCGCTCCTCGAATTTTCGCGCGCCTCGCATCTGAGATCTTTTTGAGCAGCCTGTGGCCGGGGTACTTAGTACCCCGCAAAACCTTTTTTCGGCTCCCCGTATTACAGCGGCGTTATTTTTATAGTTCTTTGCGCCTGCCTCTAGACCCCTAATTCCCAACCTGAGCTCAGAGAGCCTAAGCCACAGATCTTTTCGCAGCGTGTTTCGACTCCATAACTGGCTTGCGGCAGTCTTCTACATGGGCTTTATCTTATTTTTTCCGTTCCTCTCTACAGTACTATTGCTTTGCTATGAGAACCGGGAACGCGCACGAGATTTCCGGATCGGGAGTTCTCGATGGTGAACCCCCAGGATCATACGGGCTCGTCGACGGGGATTCTTCCGCTCTATTGGCAGGTGGTCGTAAGGCCCCATCGGCGGAAATTTATCTTCATCTCCGCCCTTATGCTATTCGGCGCCTTCTTGGAAATGGCTACCGTAGGGATTGCTGTGCCATTGCTTGACGCGGTGATGAGTCCGGAGCGGGCAGCTTCAGGAGCGGCCGTGCAATTCGTTCGGGATACCCTTCCTTATTTAAGAATTCCCGTCCGCACGAACACCGTCGCTTTGGCAATTTTGGTGTCCGCTTGTGCTCTCTTTTTGATGCGCAGCGGGTTTTCCGTCATGCATCAATACATGACTGCGGCCACGGCACAGCGATTGCGGCGCCAAGTTAAGGGGGAGCTTTTCCAGCGATTTCTGAGCGCCCGCTACGACCATTTAACCGCGAAGGATCGGGGCGCAATTCTTTACGATCTTAATAAGCCGGCAGACCAAGTTCATGGGAGCATCATCCAGCTTGGGATCATTGTGGCGGGTCTCTTTGACAGTGTGTTGCTCCTAGGTCTTATGTTTTATCTCTCCTGGTGGGCAACCCTTGTCGTTGCTTTTCTCGCTGTTGGATGCGTGCAAGGGCTTAGAAGGTTTCTCGATTTGCGGGCGAGAGAGTGTGGCCAGGTGGTCTATGAGCTCAACCGCAATCGGGAAAAGCTTGAGGTGGATGCCATCGATGGTTTGAAGGTCGTCAAGGCCCACGGGTTGGAAGGCACGCTGGTCCGACAGCAACAGGCCTTGCTTACGAAAGAGTTGAAACCTGCCCTACGCTTGGTCCTCTGTGAACATGGACCGTACTTCATCAACGAGATCGTGGCTAGCATCATGGTGCTGGGTCTGGCCGCGGTCACTTTTTTGTTCCCGGCAGTGGGGATGCGCTTTTCTACGATGGTAGGCTTTTTGGTTGCGATTCGGAGAATCAGTCCCTCGATGGGCCGGGTCAACTCGGTCCTTGTAGATCTCAATAAATCAAGCCGTGGAGTGGAAGTGGTTCGAGAGGTGTTGCACCACCTGCCGCAAGAGCAAGGTGGTCAAGACGCCATCTCAAGTATTCATGAAATCAAGCTGGATAAAGTCTCCTTTTATTACCAGGCGCGACCCGATGAACTTGTCCTTGAGAATATGAATTTGGTCATGAAACGGGGAGAGGTCACTGCAATTGTAGGGCCTACAGGTGCGGGAAAAACTACGATCGTCAATCTACTCATGGGACTCTTCAAACCATCCGAGGGGCGTATTTTGGTCGACGGGTCTGATCTAAAAGAGATCAATGTAGGAGCTTGGCGGGAAAAAATCGGCTACGTAGGCCAGGACATCTTTTTGTTCAATACCTCCATAAGAGACAATATCCTGTTGTGGGAGGAGAATGTGCTCCAGGCAGAGGTCGAAAGAGCTGCACGAATGGCCCAATTGCACGACTTTGTCCAGTCCCTCCCCCATGGATACGACACCGTAGTAGGAGACCGAGGCCTGAGGTTATCCGGTGGCCAATGCCAAAGGGTGGCTATCGCAAGGGCCATTATCAGAAAACCCGAGGTGCTTATCTTTGATGAGGCGACCAGCGCGTTGGACAATTTAACGGAAAACGTCGTTTACCGCGCCATTAATGCTTTGCGAAAAGAAGCCACCGTAGTCGTTATCGCACATCGCCTGAGCACCATTCGGGATGCCGACCAGATCGCCGTCCTATCCGGGGGGAAGGTGGCTGAGTTGGGCACTCACGCTTCACTCGTGGAGAGGGGAGGGATTTACGCCGAGCTTTATGAAGAAGGGGCTCGTGAAGATGTCCCCCTGGTTTTAAACCCTCAGGAGTCTGCAACCTAGCGCGGATTATGCATCGATCTCGGGGAGAGCCCTCGCCCCTCACGGCTTATCCCCTCGCTCGACACACTTTCATGGTTTTTTCCTCGCCTCATGAATTATACGGATTACAGCCTGTGAAAAGAGGTTTTCAGTACTCCGGTAGTAAACAATTCATTTCCTTCGGGAGGTTTTTTGAACCGGCTCGCTTTTGTCAAAGGCTACATTGATTCTCTCCGTAATGTTTTGAGCCATCTGAAGGCCGACGATCTCGTCGGTGTTGTCGAGGCTTTAGAGCATACGTACATAGAGGGGTCGTCGGTATTTCTGGCAGGCAACGGCGGGAGTGCGGCCACGGCAATGCACATGGCCAACGATTTGATGAAGGGCGTCTGTAAAGCTGGAGGCCGAGGGTTTCGTGTCATATCTCTATCGGACAATGTCGCGACCATAACGGCGATCGCAAACGACGAAGAGTATGAAGAGATCTTTGCAGGACAGTTGAGAGAACTAGCTCAGCCGGGAGACCTGTTGATCGTTTTGTCGGGAAGCGGAAATTCCCCGATTGCGAGTGACAAAAAAATGGATTCCTGGTAGAAGTGGGTGGGTAGCCTGGCAGGAGTCACCGACATCAGAGGGAAAATCCGATGGATTCCTTGAAAAGCAAAATAGACCGTAAAAAAGCGCAGATCTGTGTCTTAGGCCTCGGTTATGTAGGTTTGCCTTTAGCTTTGAGATTCGCTGAAGCGGGTTTTCCTGTTTTAGGGCTCGATATCGATTGCGACAAAATCGAAAGCATCCAGAAGGGCGCCTCCTCTATTCAAGGTATCCCTATTGAGCGTGATTTTTCCGGGTCTTTCCGCGCCTCCGGTGATTTCTCCCTTTTGAAAGAGGTTGATGCGGTCATCATTTGTGTGCCGACCCCGCTCAGCAAAACCAGAGATCCCGACCTTTCCCTGGTTTTAGAAGCGGCTCAAAGGGTAGCCTCCTATCTCCATCTCGGCCAACTAGTGGTCCTGGAGAGCACCACGTATCCGGGCACGACCCGTGAACTGCTCCTACCGCTGTTGGAAGCGAAGGGGTTGCGGGTTGGGCAGGATTTTTTTTTAGCGTATTCGCCGGAAAGGATCGATCCGGGGAATACCTCTTTTACCCTTTCCAATACGCCTAAAGTGGTGGCGGGGACTACCCCTGCCTGTTTGGCGTTGACCCAAAGACTCTACAGCCGGATCGTCGAAAAGGTGGTCGGCGTGAGCAGCACGGATACGGCGGAAATGGTGAAGCTCCTGGAAAACACATTTAGAAGCGTGAACATCGCCCTCGTCAATGAATTTGCCATCATGTGCCACCGTCTCGGCTTAAATATCTGGGAAACTATTGCCGCCGCCACCACCAAACCTTTCGGCTTTATGCCTTTTTATCCCGGCCCTGGACTCGGAGGCCACTGCATCCCTGTCGACCCTCACTATCTGTCTTGGAAGCTCAAGCTCCTGGCGTACAAAGCTCGCTTCATCGAGTTGGCCGACGAGATCAACCAAGAAATGCCCAGCTTTGCCGTTGAGAAAGTGACAGAGGCTCTCAACCGGGAGAGAAAGAGCGTCAACGGTTCGAAGATTCTGATTTTAGGGGTCGGCTATAAGAAAGATTCCGGAGATGTTCGGGAATCTCCCGCTTTGGACATTATGAAGTTGCTTCACGAAAGGGGAGGGGAGATCTCTTATCATGATCCTCACGTTTCGCAAATCGTTTTCGAGAATAAGCCCCTTTGTTCCGTACCCTTGAACGCCCAATCTCTCTCCTCGGCCGACGCCGTAGTGCTGGCGACGGACCATAGCCTATTCAATGCCAAGGAGATTGTCGATCACTCGCGGCTGATTGTCGACACGCGCAATCTCACCGACGGCATGAATTCTCGAAAGGTCGTACGACTCTAATAGATCTTATAAAAATCTCTTGACATTACCCTCCTTGCCCTGATAAATGCCTTCTGGCCATACCCATGTCAGAAGGCATTTTTATTTGTCGCGGGAGGAAGATATGAACTGTCAAACCGGACAACGAAGGGGCTTCCTGTTGCTGGTCGTAGTGTTTGTCGTCCTGGGAGTGTCAGGGACCCTTATTTCTTCTTCTCATTGGATCAACAAACCTTTTCCGGGCTTTTTCCTGTACGATAACGGGGCGGTCGCTCCCAATTTTCTGCCGCACTGGAGCGGCCAAAGGCAGGGGCTCGAGTTTCTCGACCGAATTTTGGCCGTTGAGGACCGGTCCATCAGCAATCCCGCTGCTGTTTATGAGGAGATTCGCAGGCACCCTCCGGGCCATCTCTTCCAATATACCGTTGAGAGGGAGGGGGTTCTATCGCAAGTGCTGATTCCGTCGATGCGGTTTTCTTTTAACGACTGGTTTTTGAGCTTCGGGATTTACCTTTTTACCGGCCTCGGGTTCCTGGCTATAGGCTTCACGCCCTTTTATCTCCGTTCTTCAGCGGCCGCGGCCACCCCGCTCTTTTTAATGGTGAGCGCTATCTTTCTCTGGTTTGTTTCAACCTTCGACTTCATGACGACCTACTATTTACCCAAGGAGGTACGGATATTTGCCCTGACGATAACCTCCGGCGCCGGAATCCATTTGGGACTTTTGTTGACCAGGGGCCGGAGAGAGAGCCAAGGACACACGCTCGCCCTCATCGTTATTTACGGTTTGTCCCTGCTCCTCGGTCTGTTTTTCAGCCTCACTTTTTACGGCTCACCGGAGCTTTGGCGCTGGGCCTTACGGGGAAGCTACTTTTACAGCTGCTCGGCGGCCCTCATCTTTTTAGCGCTTTTAGGTTCGGCTCTTCGGCGACGACCCATTCCTTATCTGGACAAATTGCGTCTCCGCGTCGTATTCGCAGGGGCCGTGCTCGGCTTCTTTATTCCAACCCTCGGCACGGTTTTAACGAGCTCTTTTCATCAGGGAATTCCTTACAATTTGCTGCTCATCCCTACGCTGTTTTTCCCTCTTTCCGTAGCCTATGCGTTGATTAAATACAGTCTTTTCGATATTGGGGCTGTTCTCAAGATCGGCCTTAGCCGAGGTCTGCTGACCGGTGTCCTGCTGCTCGTCTATATCTTGATCGTCTTTGTCCTAAACCTTTTCACAGGTATCTACGAGCAGGACTTTTCGGCTCCGCTTTTCTTTTCCGTTTTAGTGGTGCTTATTTTCAACCCCCTCTTGCGCTGGATCGAGAACGCTGTCGATCGTTACTTGTACCGTAAAGAATACAATCCCAACCAGCTGCAGAATGAGGTCAGTTCAGTGCTTCGATCTCTGTCCCGGCCGCATTCCGTAGCGGAAAGATTTCTCAACGCGGTGGCCGAGCCTATGGGGATCGAGACCGCTCATCTCCTCTTCCAGTCAGGGGAGAAGAGATACCTCCACGCTTCACTTGCTGGAAAGAGCTACCGCCCAGAGGAGATTCTACCGCAACTGATTCGCTGCTGGATCCAGATCTGCGGAGGAGAGAGACGGGGGATTTCTCAGGAGGAGGTACGGGGTGATCCCAAGTTTCAAGAAAAGGGCAACGAACTGCTGAGATTCTTGGCGGAATTAGACGCCGAGTTGCTGCTTCCCATTACCTTCGAAAACACCATTAGAGGATTTGTCTCGTTTGGGAAAAAGCGCTCCGGGAGAGATTATAGCGCCGACGACTTCAGGTTGCTTTGCGGCTTAACGGATCAACTGGCGCTGGCTCTGGAAAACGGGGTGCTTTATGACGAGTCGGAAAAGGCCAAGGAAGATTACCGCTTGTTGTATGACGAGTCCCAGTCCTTCAATAGAAAGCTCGTTGAGACGGATCGATTGAAAAAGCATTTTGTCGCGAATATATCCCACGAGCTCAGGACCCCTCTTAGCGCCATTCTTGGCTACACGGAAGTTCTCTCGGATCAAGCGTTTACCGGAGACGACCGGGAGATCTTGGATCGCATCGCTGCACACGGGCAGGATCTTTCTCAACTGATGGATAGTCTTCTCGATTTTTCCCGCATGGAAGCCGGGGCAATGACGAGCAGTCTTCAACCGGTGAAAGTCAAAGAGACATTCGGTCAGCTGGAGATCATCGCCCGGAGACTTATCAGAGAGCGGCCCATTCGCTTTGGAGTACACCTTGGGTCGACTCTAGATGTCATTGAAACCGATCCGAAAAAACTGCACCAGATCTTGTTTCAGCTTTTGACGAACGCTTTAAAATTCACGGAAAAAGGGGAAATTAGCTTAGAAATCAAGTTGCTTGATGAATCTCCTGATCCATCTATTGAAATTTCAGTATCGGATACCGGCATTGGCATTGACGAGCGAGATCAGGAAGCGATCTTCGACGATTTCCGCCAATTGGACGGATCGTCCACTCGACGGTTCGGCGGGACCGGCGTGGGTCTTAGCCTATGCAAGAAACTGGCAGAGTCTCTTGGAGGAGAAATTAAAGTTAAAAGTAAGATCGGACAGGGGAGCGTATTTAGCCTAACGCTTCCCGTGCGAAGATCTGAAGTGAAGGCCATTCCCGAGCCTCCAATGGTAGGTGCTCAGTGATGGGACGGTCATCGGCATGTAGTCAATTTTTTTCTTGACAAGCGAGGTAGGCAAAAATATATTGCTTTTCTCTCGAAGAAAAAAGACGCTGCTCAGATGGGTACACTCAAGAGAGTGTATATTTGAGGCAACGCATGAGGTATCAGTAGAAAACTATTCAGAAAGGGAGGCTTGCTCATGCCGAAAGAAGTCGAACAACTCATCACCGAAGCGCGCGAGGGTAGAATCGGCCGCCGGGAATTCATCGGCCAAGTAGCGACGTTACTGGGGAGTGCGGCCTTAGCCACTGTCCTCTTCGATGCCGCGGTGGAGACAAAGGCCGAAGGTGCCATGGTTGCCGCGGATGATCCTGATCTCGAATCTGGGTGGAAGGATACCCCGGCCAAGGATTACACGGCATTTTTCTATCAGTCTAAGCCGAAAGGATCCGGTCCATTTCCCGGACTGGTCGTACTTTCGGAGAATCGTGGAGTCGAGGATCATATTCAGGACGTCACCAGGCGCTTTGCCAAAGAGGGTTATTTTGCGGTAGCCCCGGATGCGATCTCCCGCTTTGGGGGCATCCAGGAGATGGGCAAGGAAGCGGCCATGGGAATGGTTTCCGGGCTGAGAGCAGATATATCACTGGATGTCATTAGGACAACCTTTAACCACATCCAAAAGTCCAAAGAAGTTTTGCCCAATCGTATCGGAATCGTCGGCTTTTGTTGGGGCGGACGCACTGCTCTTCTCACCGCGACCAAAATTCCCGACCTCGCGGCCTGTGTTCTTTATTATGGAAGGAGTCCTAATCCCTTGTCGAAAGTGGAAACGATTCAGGCCCCGGTCTTGGGACACTATGGAGGCCTGGATCCGGGAATCACAAAGAAAGTTCCCGATTTGAAAAAGGCCATGGACCAATATGGAAAGAGTTACGAGTCCCATGTTTACGAAGGGGCCAAGCACGCCTTTAATAACGAGACTCGGCCGGATCGGTATAATGCAGATGCGGCTAAAAAGGCTTGGATGAGAACACTGGCCTTTTTCGAAAAACATTTGAAAAAACCTCAAGCCTAGGCTGAAAAATCACCACCCCGGGCCATTGAGCCGTTATCAATGGCTCGGGGTTTTGTCGTTTCCACCTCCGTTCCTGCCTCGGTCCCACCTCTCTTCACGACAGCTTTCTTGGATCAGCACTCCCTCTAGCCTTTAAAACTTTTTTATCTTCCCAACCGTCGGTTCTATTGGTCTAATAGAATAGGAGGTGTCATATGCCGGAGCAGATATCCAAGTATCCGGAGGTCACCCTCAAGGTCCTCAAGGGGGCAGGGGCGCGGTGCGGTGAGGGACTCGAGCAAAAGATTCTCACCCGATGTCCCGAGGAACGGTTCTGTTCTCTCCCCACAGGTGAAATTTGTGTTTACGGCGTAGGTGAAATTTCGCAAATGACACAGATCACAAGCCGAGAGCTGGCTCATGCGATCGGTCTAGGTGGTCAACCGCCTTCAATGACTGCAAGACCGCTCACGACCTTTGAGGTAGCTATTTTGGCAATGGTTTTTATCGTGGGTTTGCTGCTCGGGAGACGCTGGGCCGGCTTAAAGAAGCAGTAAGATGTGAGGAAGGCGTTCTTGGTCCAGCGCGAATCCTCTACGGCTCCAGGAGGCGCATGCGCTCGACGTGGTGCGAGATCGCATCGGTGATCTGCTTGGTGTTGGCGCTCAACTCCACCGGGCGGTTCTGGTACCTCGATTGAATCCCCGGGAGCGTCCCTGAGTGATAGGCAATCTTCTGCTCGGCGAATTTGAGGCCGTGCGCGGTTGAGATGACCACAACCCGCTCCTGTGAGCGGATGATCTTTCGCTCGGCAAGCTTACGTAGAGCGGCCAGCGCCACCCCAGTGTGAGGACAGTTGAACATACCAGTCCGGTCGGCCCGAGCGGTTTCGTCGCTTAGCTCACGCTCTGAAGCCTGCTCAACCACACCGTCGAAGCGCTGCAAGGTCCGAATGGCCCTACGAATACTCACGGGATTCCCAATCTGGATTGCGCTCGCGAGTGTTTTCCGCGCGGTCACCGGTTCGAAGTGCTCGAAATTGTTCAAGTACGCGAGATAGAATGGATTGGCGTTCTTGGCCTGCGCCACGCAAATGCGCGGCAACTTCGAGATCAAACCCAGATCGCGCATCATCAGGAAGCCGCTGCCGAGCGCGCTGACGTTTCCGAGGTTGCCGCCGGGCATGACGATCCAGTCCGGAACCTCCCAGTCGAACTGCTGCACGATCTCAATCGCAGCGGTCTTTTGCCCTTCGATTCTCAGGCTGTTCATCGAATTCGCCAAGTAAATGTTTTTATGCTTCGTGATCTCTTTGACGGTGGCCATGCAGCCGTCGAAGTCGGTGTCCAGGGAGAGCACCAGGGCGCCGTTGGCGAGCGGTTGGACGAGCTGTGCAGGGGAGACCTTGTCGCGCGGCAGAAAAACGACGGTCGGAATGCCCGCGGCCGCGCCGTAAGCCGCGAGCGCCGCCGAAGTGTCGCCGGTCGAGGCGCAGGCAACGGCATCGATGGACTTGCCGTCGGCCATCATCTGCTTGACGACCGACACCAAGACGGTCATGCCGAGGTCCTTGAAGGAGCCGGTGTGAGAGGTCCCGCATTGCTTGACCCAGAGATCCTCGAGGTTAAGCTGCTTGCCGTAACGATTGGCCCAGAAAAGATTGCTGTTGCCCTCGAAGGTCGACACGATGTTCTCATTGTCGATGAAGGGGACGACCCATTCCTTTTTCGCCCATACGCCCGAACCGTAAGGGTAGAGATTCTGGCGGCAGCGCTCGTCGAACAGCTTGATCCAGTCCGCCGGGGCCTTTGTCTTAAGGGCGTCCATATCATGTCGCACCTCGAGCAGGTCACCGCACGACGGGCATTGGTAGATGACCTCGAATAGGCTGAATTGGCCCGAGCAGCCGTTGATGCACTGAAACCACGCCTTATAACTCATCGCAAAAAACCTTCTCCATTCAAATAAAGACTATCCGACAACTTTGAACCGTGTCAACACGGCAAGGCAGCCGAGAGAGAGCGGCCCGAGGGTGCCGAGATTTCGGGGAGATCTCAGGTGTCAAGACACTTATTAACCCCTTCTTAAACTAAACCTGTTCCTCGATGCACGCCCGCAGGTCGTTGCGCGGGGAGTTGACCAGGGTTGAGACCTCGTAGGCTTCCATCAAATCGGAAGGATGGGGCTTGAGAAGGGGGCGCAATCGGGCGGCTTCCGTGATCCCAGGATCGAGCCACATCCTTTCACTCTCCGCAGCCAGGATCACCGGCATCCGGTCGTGGATCGGACGAAGCGACTCGTTGGCATCCGTGGTGATGATGGTAAAAGACAGCAGCTCGTGGCCGTCGGGTTTGCGCCAGCTATCCCACAGCCCGGCAAAGCCGAAAGGATCTTCAGACTTAAGCCTGATCCGCATCGGCACTTTGCGTTTTCTCTCCTTCCGCCACTCATAAAATCCGTCCGCCAGAACCACGCAGCGCCGCTTCCCGATCAGCCGCTTGAAGCTCGGCTTTTCCGCCAGGGTCTCGGCCCGCGCGTTGATCATCCTGTTGCCGATCGCCGGGTCCTTCGCCCATGACGGTACCAGCCCCCACTGCATCATCGTAAGACTTCGCGTACCCTCCCAATTGAAAACCACCGTCACCTCCTGGCCCGGAGAGATGTTGTAGCGCGGGCGAAACAGCGGGATGTCGTGGTCGAGGTCAAAGCGAATCCTGATCTCACGGAATTCTTTCGCGTAGGTAAATCTGCCGCACATGGAAGTTATTCTACCGTGTTTGTCCCTTGCTGCTTTTGTGGTCGCGGTCCATGAGGATTCTACTGGAATTTCGGCTTTCGTGACAAGAGGCAGTCACACCCTCGTCTTCAAATCAACGACGACAATCTCAACAATGTTTCGTTCTTCCTTTGCCGGCAAGGTCCCGGATGCTTCAGTTGTACCGTATCCTGGTCTCCGGCAAAGCCCACACCCTGCCGGATGACATCGAATAAGCATAGGATAGCTACTTCCGGTACCGCCCCCGCGGGCACCTCGTTAATTACTAGTTGTCTTGAGTCCGGGTCCCCTGGTAGGATGCATCCGTTCCGTCCCAGCATGGCATAAGAAAGAGCAGGAAGGAGAAATACGATGATCCGCGTTTCTGACTGGATGACGACGCCGGTCTTAAGTATTGAGGTTACGGACAGCCTAGGCCATGCCCGCCGCATTATGGCGGAGCGGCGGATCAATCAATTGCCGGTTCTCGACGATGGAAGGCTTGTCGCGATCGTGACGGATCGCGACCTCCGTGACGCTATCCCACCAGTTTGGTGATCGATCGATCCAGGGAGATCGACACCTTCGCGGACACCTACACCGTCGAAGAGGCGATGAGCCATGGCGTGATTATTGTGGCCCCGGCAACCGCCCTCTCAACCGCGGTGAAACTGTTGCGCCGCCATCGCATCGGCGCCCTTCCGGTGCTGGATAAGGGAATGCTCGTCGGCATCCTGACTCGAAGCAATGTTCTCGACTTTGTGTTGAGCGGGAAGATTCTGACGCCGAAGCCGTCGCGAAAGAAACGGCAAAAAAAGCCTGTGAAGAGAAAACGCTCTTGAAGTAGACAAAAGGAAGTCCACCCTACTTCTCCGGCCCCAGGATTGTCTGAATGGCCTCCATCTGGTTTTTTGTATCTCCTGCCGCATCTGGTCGATCATGCGGCTTCTACAAGGGGGCGTTGTTTTTTGGATGGGCCAGGAAGGGGACGGGAGTCCTAATTCAAAGACTCGCGTCCCCTTTAGCCGCTTTCTAGAAGAGGACGCGGTTTTTCAGGCGAAGGTAAAAAAAAGGGATGTTAGAGGGGAGCGCCTTAATTGAAAAACAGAAAA
>JAUXIP010000050.1 GCA_030620935.1 Deltaproteobacteria bacterium
CTATCACGCCTTCCATGATTTGCCCATCCCAGGGAATGAGCAAAGAAACCTCACGACCAAGAATACGGGAAGAGCTAAGCTCGCGATAAACAGATGAGGCGAAAAAACAGTTGAAGATTTCTTCCAGCTCTTTCTGAACCTGTTCTCGCTCTCCTTTTAGATCTGCTGCGAGCCGTTTGTCCAGGAAGGGCCTCAGTTTAGCCCCAAAGCTTTGTGGGTCTGCTGCAAAATCCCAATCCTGAAGAAGCCGGTGCGCCATCTCACCCAGGAGCAAAGGTGGGTGAGGGGAGAGGTTGATCGATTTTCCACCAGTCCCTTCGATTAGTTCTTCCTCTCTCCGTTTCAGGAGCGTCGGGGTAAGAAATAGCGGTGTTTCGACGATCTTTTCATAGGCTTCGCTTCTCCGCTTCCATACGTCGAGGAAAGGCTTCCAGTCTGCGGGCTTTCTAAAACTTTTCCGTTTTGCTTTTGTTCTCCCCGGAGCGACCAGGGTTTCAGTGACGACTTCGATTTCAACCATTCCTTTCCCGATGGGAACGGTCCTGGACTCTTCGGCCGTGCTGATGGTTTCATTGAGGGTCTGATCGAGCATCGAAAAAAAGCTTCCGCTCGATCGTCTGTTGGCAGCAGCACAGGAGATGACGAGGTGCTCTCTGGCTCTGGTCATTGCAACGTAAAGAACCCGTTTCTGTTCCTCTTCCGCCCTGAGCCGTGTCTTTTCGGCGATATAGAGTCCTGCGAGGTCCCAGCTTCGACCCACCCGCAGCCCCGTGAGGCCCGTGGACCAGTCGGAGAAGGCCTCTGCCCTGGCGCCCTGTCTTTGGTCGAGGCCCGTATGGCATCCGGCCAGGACCACGATCGGGAACTCCAATCCCTTCGCCTTGTGGATGCTCATGATCCTCACGGCATCGAGATTTTCCTCTGCAAGGACGCTTTCACCCTCTTCTTTCACATCCAGTACCCGTCGCTGCAACTGATGAATCACCTCCTTGAGCGTGCTTAAACCCTCCCTCCCTAAAAGTTCTGCCTGGTGCCTGAGCTTCTCCAGATTCGCGACCGCCTGTTCGCCATGAAAGGAGCAGGCGGCAAGCAGCCTGATCGGGAGGCTGTTGAAGATGCGCGAGACCGCCTCGCCCACGGGTAATATCCTTGTTTCCTGATGGAGCCTGTCGAGCGTCTTATAGAGTTCGCCGGCCGTAGCCGGGAACCGTTTGTCGTTGAGGCGTTTGGCCGTCCGATAATCGAGCAAACTCTCCTGATGGAGTTCATAAATCACATTGTCCTCAAGTCCCCCGAGCGGCGAGCGGAGGATTCCGACGAGCGCTAACTTATCATGGGGATTTTCAACTGCCCGGAGTACATTCACGGCGTCGATGATCTCCTTGACGGCGTAGAAATGCCTCTCGCCTTCGACGATGTATCGGATCTCTCTTCGCCTGAGAGGCTCCAAGTAATACTGGATGTCGGTTAACTTCCTGAGCAGGATAGCGACGTCCTTCGGCTGTGCTCGCACCCGCTCGCCTTCGCGACTGATGATCTCCGCCTTTTCCAGAATCTCCTCTTTGAGCCAGCGGGCCAGGCTCTCCGCTTCCAATTCCCGTGCCGTCTCCGCGTCGACGGACCCTTCTTCCGAGACTATTTTCCGCACGGTAACTTTGCGGCAGGTCGATTCGCTTTGCCGTTGAGCAGCGCTCGAACCTGAATGGATGGCGATGTAGTCCGGCTGCAGCCCATCCCGGGGTCGGATCAGAGGCTCGAAGACACCGTTTACAACGTCGAGGATAGCGGCGTGGCTGCGAAAATTGGCGGTAAGCCGGCATTCGACGCCGTCCTGCGCCTTGATGATTTTTTCGACCACTTCGAGATACGCCTCGATATCCGCGCGGCGAAAGGCGTAGATCGACTGCTTCGGATCTCCCACGACAAAGATCTTTCCCGGAACAAGCTTCACCTTTCGCCACTCTCGCGCCTGCTGGCCGGGTCGCTCGGCGAGATAAAGGAAAATTTCATACTGGATCGGATCGGTGTCCTGAAACTCGTCGATCAGGATCGCCTGATATTGGCGCTTCAACTCCTCGCGGACCCGCGGGTGGTCGCGGACGAGATTCCGGGCGCGGATCAAGAGTCCGTCGAACGAGACGAACCCCTCATGAACAAAAATCTCGCGGAGTTTTTCGACAAAAGGGCTGAGGAGGTCCGCGAGGAGATCGGTTAACACCGGCTCGACCTGACAGAGACCTCGGGCTACCCGAACGAGTTCCTGCGCCTCCTCGATTTCATCCTCCAGCCATCCCTTGAGCTTTTTGTTGATGGGTTTCCCGGATTGCAACAATGATGTTTCCTCTTTTAAGTCCTCTTCGAAGATAGGTCCGGATTCGTGAAATCGTTGGATCAGTGCGTGTGCGGCCCGGACCAGTCTTTCGTTGAGCCGTTCTTCCGGATGGCGTCCCAGAAGCGAACGAGCCTTTTTCTCGAGACCTCCCAGCCAGGCGCGGATCGGCTCGGGAGCGTTTTTTTCTTTTAAAACCGCTCGTAAGCGATTAAGCTCAACGGTCTCGGAGCAGAGCGAGAGAGTCAGCTCCTTGATCTGCTCCAGCGAAAAGTGTTTTAGAACGTTCTTCCAGTCGTCTTTACGGGCTCCCTGGAGCGACAACTCCTGGTCCAGCCACAGTGTCCACTGTTCGTCGAAGATGCGCTCAAATTGTAGGCCGTCGTCTTGGCGAAATTGAGGATCAACCCCCGTTTCCATCGGATAGAGACGAAGAAGGGTGGCGGCAAAGCTATGAATGGTCCCGATCTCGCTCCGTTCGATATTTCTGAGCGCGTCGTGCGCTCGAGTATCGAGGTCGTCTTTGCTGATCCGGTATCGCTGGATCAGAGACTGAATCTCCGCCTGGGGCTTCTTCTCTCCCGGGTTGGCCGGTTCGCGGTCCAAACGGGTGGAGAGGTATGACTGTAGTCGCTCGCGCAGCCGGAGCTTCATCTCATTAGCTGCTTTGTTCGTAAAGGTGAGGGCGACGATGTCCGTAATTTTGACGGGCATGGGGCTGCGCATGAGCAGGTGCACGAGCCGGTCTACGAGCAGGGTGGTCTTGCCGGTCCCAGCGCCCGCCGTGACGACGACGTTCCGGTCGAAAGTAGCGGTGGCGCGCTCCCGCTCGTATGCGTCGGTGGGCTGAAAAATTTCGCTCGGGGGTGTCATAACTATTTTAAGCTTTTTTCGCGTAACTCCCGATGCGCTTTTGTGATCGGATCGTTCTCCGCCCGCCACAAGCTGGGCGGATGGTTTTTGCGGCAGATCTCGGAGACCTCACAGTGGCGACAGTAGTCGCCCGGCTGGATAAAAAACCGGCCCTCTTGGATTCCTTTAGCGAGATACGCGAGTGTCCCCTTGATTTTCTCGCCGAGATTTCCCCTGAGCCCGTCAGCGTCGAAGGCGTGCTTGACCAAGGGGCCTTCAGACCAGCGCGGAGCGAGATAATAAAAGACGGCCTCAGTCGTTCCGCCGGTGAGTTTGATCTCCTTCTGCGCAGCCAGTCGATTTCCCAGAAGTAAGTAAAAAGGGGGCTGGAGCTTTTCGCCTCTGAGGGCCGAGCGGTAGAGGTCTCTGTCCGAGGCGGACGAGCTACCGCCAAACTTAAATTTATAATCGATCACCCGCAGGCCATTCTCCGCCGGTTGGCGATCGATCCGATCCATCCGCCCGTAGATCGTCAGTCCCTGCAAGGGCTCAGGCCAGTCTTCTTGCAGCTGCTCCGTCAGGTCGGTTTCGAGAGCGATCGGCCGGTAACCCGATCGAGACAATTCTTCAAGGTCCAGAGTCACCACCTGACTCAGCAGTTCGATAAGACTCTCCTGCAGACTTTCCCAGGCCAGCGGATAACCCACGGGATTTTTCGACTCGTAGTCGGCAAACGACCGCTGGGCGACGGCTTTGAGGATCGTCTGCAGATCTAAAACCTGGCCCGCAAAGTAATCGCGGTCGATCAGCTCCTGATAAAAGGATTTCAGGATCAGATGACCGAGCTCGCCGAACTCTGCCACGCTGGGCCCAGTAATCTCTTCGGGTCGTTCCAGTCTTTCAAGCCCGAGAACACGTCCGGCAAAAAATTGAAACGGGCAACGGGCATAGGTTTCCAATGCAGTGGGGGAGATGCCGTTCTTCGAGAATCGAGACCAATAGGATAAGGGCCCGACCACGCCATCGAATCCATCGAGGCGTGCAGAACTCAGATCCAACCGTTCGACCACTTGGCGGCCCTGTTTGTAAAAATCCGCCGAAAGGGAGCAGGTATCAATCAGGCAGGTGGGATCTTTGCCTTCCAGGCTCAGCTGGACGGCGAGTTCTTCCGGGAGCAGTAGATCGCTCCGGTTGAACGGTTCCTTCTCCGCTTTGTCTGCGATGCCGCGCGGAATCGTGATTTCCTGCAACTGGGCGGCGGCGCTTTCTCTCAAAGCGCGCCGCAGTTCGTCCAGGTACCAGGAGGGGGCGAGAACCCGCCCGGTTTCATCCGAGCGCTGGTAAAGGCAATAGAGCCGCTCTCGGGCTGCGCCCACGAGCAAGGTAAAAATCAGCTTCTCTTCATCGAAGCCGGCGAGTTTTTGGCTGACCTTGTAGCCCAGGTCCCGCTCGAAGATTTCTCGCTCCCGGTCTCTTAAGAAGGCATCTTCCCGAATCGTGCGGGGAAAGACCCCTTCATTGAGGCCGACAATGAAAAGCGCGCGGAAAGAAAGGCCACGGGCGGCCATGGCGTTCATCACGGCCACCCCTTTGATATTCTCGTCGCCCAATGGAACTGCGGATCGCTCCAACCAGCGCTGATAGGTCTGAGTGAAATAATTTAAAGAGATCTTAGCATCGACGGCATCCAGGCCGGCGAGTTTGTCCAAGATGTCGACAATCGCGTCGCTGCATCGTTCCTCTGGAGAGCGCGGCTTGGGGTTGCCTGTGGAAATGCCCAGGTATTTTTCCAGCAGCTCTTTCCATGCGCCGACGTAGCGGGTCCAGGAGGCCTCCTTGGGTAAGGCGCTCAAATCGCGGTGAAGCCCTTCGATGAGGCTCCACAGAGCCCGGATTTGCGCAGCGGCAATTCGAGCCACTCTCGGATGATCTTCGTCCCAAACTTCGGACACGATCAGATCCCGGCTCGAATATCTCTGCAAGCGGCGCCACTCCTCGATCCCCTTACTGATTCCGATCCGGCGAGTGAGGAGATCCCAAAGATCCGGGCGAGGATGAATTGCTTCGGCGCAGAGCGGATCACTATTAAAATAGGGAGAAGAAACGAGATCAATGAGGTGGGAGCGGAGATAGTCCCGCGAGCGCAGATTGATAAAAAGGGTAACTGCCTTGGCCAAAGGAAATTGGACGAGCGGCTCTTCCGCCGAGCCTGTCGCCGGGATTTGGTGCGCGCGGAAAATCTCTTTGATTCTTGAAACGTAGGATTCCAGGCCCCGGGCGACAACCCCGATTTCTTCAAATGCCATTCTTTCATCAGAGACAAGGCGCAAAATTTCCTTGGCTACTGCCGCTATTTCGTCGTCTGCGCCAAAAGAGCTTAAAATCTTGCAGCGCCAGTCTTTCGGCAATGGGCCGTGCCGAGTCTCCCGTTCCTCGTCAAACAATCGAAAGGCGACATGAGAGCCTTCTCCCGGCTTAAGCTCCTCGATGAGATTTCTCGTCTGCGACTTTGTGCCGCTTATTCCCTGAACATATCTCTGGTAAAAGCGCTCGGCGAAGACCCAGCCGGGATGACTCGGTGCGGCGTGAAGGAGCGGGAACAGGAGAGTCGTCGGATAGCTTTGCGCAACAGCATGAAATAAGTCCGTTTGTACTTGAGTCAGATCGTAAAACCCGTAATAGAAGATGCGACCGAACTGTTTGAGAAATTGCGAAGAGGAGACTTGCTCGCTCGCAAGTCGGTCCAAGTCGGAATAGTCGTGAATGTCCCATTCTTTGCAAAAGGAGAGCACTGTTCGGAAGACTACCAGGAGATTGGAGATTCGGTCGCTTAGATCCCGGCCAAAGTGGCCTTCGCGCAGCGCTTCCAGGGCGAGAGACGGTTCTACCATTCCATCCTTCAAGTCTCGCAGAGTCTGCCATAGCGCTGCGCAGCCTCCGACTCGTTCGTCTATGCCGGAAAAGACTGAAGGGACTTGACGTCCCGTCCGAATGATCTGCCTGAGGACCTCTTCCAGAAAGGAATCGTCGCGAAGCTCGAGATTGTCGCCTCCGCGCTGTTCCTCTATCAAGCGCAGAGAAAACTGATGAAAAGTTAAGATCTGAAGGTTGAGGAGATTCAGTCGGTGTTCACCAACCAGCAGAACTTTAAGCCTGCGACGGAGCGAACCGGAAGGAACTAGGAGCAGAAGGGGGCAAAAGGGATCCGCCTTTTTGTGCCTGCGGATCTCCTCGACTAATGCATTTTCCAGATACGGGTGGAAGGGGCCCAGGATAGTTTCCATAAAGAACCGTCCTTGATCCGTCGATAAGGGGCGCTTGCTTCGTTGTCGCATCGGGCTCGCATCCTCACGTACTGCCGTGTACGCTCCGGTGCGATCCCTCGCTCCGCCTTGCACCCGCCACCTTCTCGACGCCCAGGGTTTTTAAGGTATTGAAAGCTTACACACGGGTTACGAACCGTCCACCGAGATTAACATAAGGATGGCTGAGGTCAAAGATTTTTAAGGCCGCTGAAAAACGCCCATCTGCCATGGCCTGCTGATGGCAGGCGTTACGATGGATACGCTCGACCGCCTCGCTCCGACGTACCGCTTAAGTACGCCTCCGCTGAGCCTGTCCTGAGCCCTTCGGCTCCGCTCAGGATAAACTCCACCGAAGGATCGGTTTCTCGTGTGCCGTTCGGCTGTCTTCGACAGGCTCAGACCCTGAGTTCATCGAAGGGAGCTCACGGTCGAAGCCTTTTTGACCGGCCTGAGAGCAGGGTTCCTCAACGGCCCGTTTTTAAGTTGCAAATCCGGAGCTAAAGTTTTAAACAGGGAGCGGAGCTGTATGTTTTTCTATGCTTTTTAGAAACAAGATTCGAAATGTCTTCTTCTCCCTTTTCTTCCTTTTTGTCTCGGCAGGGGCGGTTCCGTCTGTTGCTGCACAGGGTTCAGAGATCGTTGTCTCGGACAACGAGCTGGCGACCCAGGCCGGAATGGAGATTCTCAAGCGCGGGGGCAACGCGATTGATGCCGCGGTGGCTACGGCGTTCGCTCTCGGAGTTGTCGATCCTGCCTCCTCGGGCATGGGGGGAGGGGGGTTCATGGTGATTTATCAAACTAAAGAGAGAAAGGCCCATGCCCTGGATTTTCGCGAAACGGCTCCCGCAGCGACTCACAGGAATCTCTATACTAAAAAGGGCCGGCCCGTACCCTCTTTAAGTCTGAATGGGGCACTGGCCGTGGCCGTTCCAGGGCAGGTCGCAGGGCTTACAGAGGCATTAAAGAGATTCGGCAGCTTGCCATTGGCGACTGTAATGGCCCCGGCGACCCGCTATGCCACAGAAGGTTTTCCCGCGCATCCCCATCTTCGCAGCGCGCTGAAACGCAAAATTTCCTTTATTCGCAAGTCACCCGATTTTGCACGCATCTTTCTACGGGGAGATCAAATTCCTCCCGAAGGGGAGAAAATCCGGCAACCCGAATTGAGCGAAGCCCTGAGGGCCGTTGCCGAGCAAGGTGCAAAGGTTTTCTACGAAGGGTGGATCGCTCAGGCGATTACGGATGTGCTTAAGAAAGGCGGCGGCGTCTTGGCGCTGGAAGATCTGAAAAACTACAAGCCCGTATGGAGAGAGCCCCTCATCGGCAGCTATCGCAATCGGTTGGTCATCACCATGCCCCCTCCGAGCTCCGGAGGCGTCGCGCTCCTTCAGATGCTCCAGGTGTTGGAGGAATACCAGCTCACCCTCATTCCCCACAACTCCCCTACCTACCTTCATCTGTTGGCGGAAACGATGAAGCATGTCTTCTCGGATCGTGCCAAATATCTGGGAGATCCAGCCTTTGTCCAGATTCCCGTTGAGAAACTTACTTCGAAGGGATACGCCATTTGGATCCGCAATCAAATTTCTCCCGCCAAGACTCACCCTTCGAGCTTCTACGGGCTGACCGCCTTTCAGCCGGAGCGGGGAGGGACCACTCATTTTGGGGTCTTGGATCGATTCGGCAATGCCGTCTCCTGTAGTCTGAGCGTCAACACCTCGTTCGGATCGAAAGTTTTCGTTCAGGGAACGGGAGTTATTCTTAACAACCACATGGACGATTTTTCCATCCACCCGAGGATGGCCAATGTTTACGGACTGGTCGGCAACAAGGCCAATGCTCTCAAACCGAAGAAGAGACCGCTAAGCAGTATGACTCCTACGATTATCCTTGAAGGTGAGCGGCCGGTTTTGATCGTAGGTGCTTCAGGGGGGCCGAGAATTATCAGCGCTACTTTGCAAACGATACTAAATGTCTTCGACTTTCACATGCCCCTCAAAGCGGCTATAGCATCTCCCCGCATTCATCATCAGTGGCTGCCGAATGAACTTGTGGTGGAAAATAAAATCCCCCCTGATACGAGAACATCTTTGGGGCGTAGAGGACACCGCGTCCGAGAGAAAAACTCCCTGGCGGTCGTGCAAGCCATCCGGGTAAGGAAATCGAAGATCGCCGGCGAGGCTGATCCAAGAAAATAGGATTAGCCCCGATCCGACAAATCAGATGCGATTGCAGACTGCACGCAGTAGCGGTAGCCTGCCTATCGGTCGTACCGCTGTAGCCACACTGGAGGTGAGCTTTTGACCCTTCGAGAACCTCAGGGCCGTGAGCTTGTCGAATCGGTTCCTAGCCAAAGCATATCGCCGAGATCTGGTGCTCGTCAGGAACTGTTCCTTGGGCCGATGAATGTGGATCGGGGTTAGACAAAGACGGACGGACATAGTATTAAACTAAAAAGGACGATCTTAGAGGAGGGAGGAAAGCGCATGAAAGCATTGAGACGAGTTTTCGTTTTTTGCTTCCTATTGGTTGCATCTTTGCACCTTTCTATGGCCTGGTCCCTGGCCAACTCGAATCCCAAGCTGATTGAAGGAGCAAAAAAAGAGGGGCGCCTGGTCTATTGGACGACTATGACCCTGAGCCAGAGTAAGCAGGTTGTTGACGCATTCAAAGAAAAATACCCTTTCATTAAGACTGATCTGTTTCGCACCGGTGGCGGCCCTCTACTTAACAAAATACTTACAGAGGCTCGTGCCGGGAGATATTCTTGGGATTTGATCTCGGGAAGGGGAGAGCTCTTCTTACCTTTGATGAAAAGAAAACTCCTGGGCTCCTACCGCTCGCCTGAGGCTAAGAAGATTCCCCCGGATATGGTGGGTAAAAAGGGCTATTGGACGGCTTATTACCTCAACCCTTACGCCCTAGGCTACAATACCCAACAGGTCAAAAAGAAAGACATTCCCAAGACCTATCAAGATCTGCTCAATCCCAGATGGAAAGGGGGAAAGATCTCTATCGACACCGAAGCCCACGGGCTCCTTCATGGGCTTATGACTGCATGGGGCAAGGAAAGGGCCGTCTCCTACTTCAAAAAGCTCGCCGCCCAAGAGCCGGTTC
>JAUXIP010000006.1 GCA_030620935.1 Deltaproteobacteria bacterium
ACCTCTACGATCTTTTTTAACACCTCCTGGTGTATAGCCCGTCGCAGCATCCCTTGCGCCACGGCCTTGGGTCTTTTCTCGATCTCATAGCTGAGCCGTTCGGCATCAAAAGTGACCTCATCAGGAGATCCCGTCAGGTAGTACTCAATGACCTCCTCCATCCGTTCGATTTTACGGACCTGCTTGAGGGGAGCTGCTCGAGTCCCATTCGACTTTTCTACGACCACCTGCTCTTCGCCAACCGCCTTATACCGGATCGTCCCCAGTCGAATGTGTTCAAAGTTCGCGGCTTCGAGGGCTTGAGTGAACCCTCCGTTCTCCTCGAGGTTCTTAGGCGGAGATGCCATCAGCTTGAAAAAAGATATAACTTCCTCGTCGCTGGCGCCCGGCTCGAAAGTCAGGCTTTCGACATGGAAGCGCTCACATTCCTTCAGCAACGCGGCAACTCCGTTCTGCTTCGATTCGAGGGGCAAATCATTGACGACCAGGCGTCCCTCCACAGACCCTAAAGTCAGAGTGGATTCCGAGGCCAAAATTGCTTCAAGACGGGTTAAAAAGTTTCGGATGGACAGCCGCGTGGCGGGGTGTTTTTCCGAATACAAACGATACTGGTTCAAAACCAAGCCAAAAGACTTAACAAATTGCGCGTATTGTGTTTCCTTCTCTTGCACCTATTTCTCCTCACCTATTGGGCGAAAGCCCAAGATCTAACTCCAAAGAGGCTCTTTCTACGAGCCTACCGCTAAAGAAATTAATGCAATCTCCATTCCGTACCGAGACAAGGCCGCCGGATTTCTGAAGAGCTTTAGATATTAACGAGTTAGGCCAATCGTTACGCTATCTTTGACCAGTTTTTTGTGTTCTCAATGACCAGAAATTGTACAAACATGTCAGCCAGCGACCATTTATGGACTTCTGGAGGGACAATTGGAAGCAAGCTGGAATCAGGTAAGTCGGCTCGCAGGCAGGGAATTATAGACTTAACAAACGTAAATTCGGATGGAATCTTCCTCTATCCGATGGCCGCGGGTAATCAACCCTAAAATACTCCGGACATTGCGGCTGACATTATCGACATCACTCACCGGGAAACCGTCCTTTAAAAACTTTCCAATCAGCTTTTCTTCTCCGAGGGTCATAGTCTGGAGGTACTCCTCATTATCCTCTTTGAAGTAGCGCTCGGTTCCGGGCGCACAGTGGTCCAATTCGTTCTGTAGCTTCGACGATACCTTGATACCCACAAACAACCGTTTCTCCGTCTCGGCCATTTCTTTTCTCCCCTAATCCTTCCAGTACCACACCCTCGTGCGAACAACCATAGCGTTTGCAAAGAAATTTCAAGCCGGAAACCGTCGCAGATTCCACAACCTGCTGTCATAACGAAGTGCCAATACGCCGCTGTCGTCCAACACCTGCAAGCTGATGACCGGATCCTTAGCTGTCCAGTTGATAGCAATCTTGCCAAAATTGTATTGCCGGAAATTAGCGGAACCGATCCGATGTCGATTCGGCTCGTCATCGCTTCCGCCACCTCCACGGTTCAACCCGCTCGATGTCACGTCATACAATGGATAACCGATCCCCTCCGGCGAATCGCCATCCAAGCGGGAAATCTCCGCTAAGTGACGGTCGCCGCTCAATAGGATCACCCCTTCTGCCTGGGTGTCTCGCAGCAATTGCAGAAGACGGGCGCGCTCGTGTGGCAGGTTGGCCCACTTTTCCCACCCGTGCTCTTCCGCAATCACCTGGATGCTCGAGACCAGCAGCCTCACCTCCGCCGGCCGGCGCAGTTGGGCTTCCAGCCAAGTCCATTGGGCTTCACCGAGCATCGAACTGGTTGTGTCAGTGCTCGGCACGTAGTGACCGGGAAAGTCATATTTTACGCCTTTTGGCCGCAGCGTCAGTGGGCCCCGGAAGTAGCGGGTATCCAGCAGGATCACCTGAACACGTTGGCCCTCGGGGCCAAAGATATGCGCGTCGTATATGCCCGGTCGAGAACGCATCGGCGCTGAATCCGGAACAGCAAAGAAATCCATGAACGCGCGTTGCGACTCGGCCTTCATCGGATACTCGGCCCCACCGTCGTTGACTCCATAGTCATGATCGTCCCAAGTAGCCAATATGGTCGTACGTGCCCGCAGCCGCTGATACCCCGGTTGATCTTCCAATCGGGCATACTTCGCCCGCATGACAGTCATGTCCTCCGTGTCGGCATAAATATTGTCGCCGATAAAAAGAAACAAGTCAGGTTCCTGCTCAATAATGGCCTCCCAGAATGGTTGGCGTCGATCTTGGGACGCGCAGGAACCAAAAACAATCGTCCGCACCGGAGCCGACATGGGCTGCGGGCCGACATCTATTCTCGTGCTACAGGCTATGAGGAAGAAACAGACAATCGGAAAAACTCTGTGAACCATAGATGAGCCAATGATCTGAGGTCTGTATGCTCGCGCTATCGGGAGATTAGAGACCACATGAGATTATTCTCGACCTCCCCCCTCGAGAGGCGCGGTTCTTTTTTCGTTGAATGAAGATTTCGTGAGATTAGCTCCACTGTGCGGCCTAAACTGTTTGAGATTGAAGCCTAGACGGTAAGGCCATACCTGGTCCCCTTGTTAGCCAACAGCCGCAGTAAAAGCAACCATTTCATGTTTGCTAACCTTAGTAACTCCTCGACCAAAGAATGAAAATTTGCCTCGTTGAGCCGATAGCAAAACTCCAAGTCCTCGTGTGTCGATAGCCTTAACGTGTATTTCACCGCCTCTCTCTCGGTTTTCAGACCGACCTCTCTGGTAACGCTTGGGCGATCTCGCACCACTGATTGTATCGCCTTATCCCTGGGTGCTCGACCTCCGTGCGATTCCACGGATGGTCGATCAAAGCGACAGGAACTCCCATCTGATCTGCCAAGTACTTGGCCATCGGCAGCGAATCCTCCACTGCCCAACAGAATTTTTGATTAGCCAATTCCTTCAACGTGATGCCGTTTGTGTTCCGTGTCTCAAAACGTCCGTATTTATCAACCACAGTGAAGGAATGATAGGGCACTTGATGGCGAGCCAACCACTCAAGGGAGGACTCATAAGTTGTGGGCGGTCGTCCCGTCACAATCGCAATCTCATATCCCGCCCTGACCCACTGCTCTAATCCTGGAATCGCTCCTTCCATCGGTTCAAGGCTCAAAAGCTCGTCCGTCTGATTGACGATGCGGTAAAACTCGGTGACTTCCTGTGGTTGTAGTCCACACGCCTGACAAACATCGAAGGTGTATAGTTGCTCGTAGAGCAACTTTTTCCCAAATTCTCGCTCAACAATAGCGAGTAATTTCCGTGCCGTATGGCACAGAACATCATCCATATCGACGTAAATAGTTTTCTTTTCAGCTCCCATTCTTGATAAACTCTGGCTCTGCCTGGCTTAACCACTTGCTCTTGATGGCATTTCCGAGATCTTTCGCGTTAATGTTCTCGAGATTAACACTGACGATATTATAGTCCATGTCAATTGAGCCTGCATGTCTGGAGCATCCGGTAAGGTGGTGCGCCACGTTTTGCCTAAGTTGCCTTGCCCGTATCAACTTCTGCTGCAAGGCGCTCCATGGGCTCGCTAGTAAGTCGATACACAGTCCACTCGTCCAGCGGGCGCGCACCGAGAGCACGGTAGAAACGGATCGCGGGCTGATTCCAGTCCAAGACAGACCATTCCAACCTGCCACAACCTCTCTTAACAGCTATTTTCGCCGTATAAGCCAACAGCTGCCGACCTAGCCCACGTCCACGCCACTGCGGCAATATGAACAGATCTTCAACGTACAGACCGGGCCGCGCCAGAAAAGTCGAGTAGTTGTGGAAGAAGACTGCGAAACCGACCGGCTCCGCCTCAGCATAGGCGATGATAACTTCTGCACTTCGTCGCGTCCCGAATAGCGACTCGCGCAGGCTCGCCTCAGTGGCAACCACTTCATGGGTGAGATGCTCGTACTCGGCGAGCTCCTTAATGAATCTGAGGATGACCGGGATATCCTCTTCTGTCGCCGGCTCGATCCGAAACGGGGCTTCCGTGCTCACAATGGTTTCCTCCGGGTTATCAACAAACCTTGACATTAGGAGACAAGCAAATTAAAAACTGTTTTATGATCTACATTCAAATCTCAGAAAAGCACGACGCCAAGGGCTTCCTCAAATTAGCAAAGAGTGGCACTCCGGTGTATTGCCTACCTAAAAATACTTACGGCGTCCAAGCAGACCATATCAAAATCCTTAAGCGAGAGGGAGTCCCATTCAAAAAGCTGGACCCCAGACACGTTTCCCTCCCAAAATCTGCCCTGGTGGCATGAAAAAATACGAGATTTACCTGCCCCTAAAATACAACAACGGCAAGGAAATCGAGCCCGTAAAAATCAAACGAATCCGCGAAGAATTAATCTCGGTTTTCGGAGCGCCGACCGTAAGCTCTTTGTCCGCCCCCTACCAGGGAAACTGGAAATACGGTGGTGTAGAATTCATCGACGATATCATAAAGATTGAAATCATTACTGGCGACGATAGAAAAACTCAGAAGTTTTTCAAAGATTTCAAAGAACGTCTGAAGCAGGATCTTAGGCAAATCGACTTCTTAATAACCGTACAAGATATCCGCACAATTTGATGAAAGTCTGGCGACAGAATACACATTTTTAAAGAGCCTTTCGGTTGGCTCCCACGGATTCTCTATACTCAAACTGCCAAGCTAGTCCCCACCTTGAACCCTGTATCATTTTTCCGCCGAATTCACTCATCTATGCTTTTTCTTTCTCACAATCTTCAGGGCAGCCTTTTTAACATTCATGTTCGGGTCATCGAGAAGGGGTTCAATCTCTGCTCGCAATGATTGCAGAATACTCTCCCCAGCCTCTTCGCCCAATCTTTTCAATGCCAATTCTCGAATCCGGCCATCATTGTCCCTCAGGCATTTCCGGTATACATCGAGGTGCTCTCGGGCCTCCGTAATCGGCCCTAAACAAACCAGGGCATCGAAGCGGAGGTCAGGGTCCTCGTGCTCCAAATATCTAATATAGACCTTCGTGACTTTGTCTCCCTTAGAATGAAAACGCCACAAGTTAAATAGGATGCTCTTTCTTTGCTCTAAGGAACCATGGGCAAGTCTGTCCACAAGCAGGTCCAAGATTCTGTCGTCCCGGAGGTTGCACATCGCGCTGACGGCCGTCTTCTGAACGCGGGGATCAGTATCATAAAGTCGCCCGATCAACGACGTCGCCGCCTGACAATTTCCTTCCCAACCGATGGCAAAGGTTGAGTGAAGTCTTTGCTCAGCGTCTGAACTTTCGATCTGTTTCAGCAGCCGGTCAAGGAGCGGCTGAGGATCTTGCAACAACGGCCCAATCACACTCAACTGGATAGCCGCATCATGACGAATCTCCTCCGTTTCCGAAGGGTCGGTCATCAGATCGTACAAGGGCCAAACAATTTCGTCCCTGGCGAAGGTAGCAAGAACAAACATGATTTCACGTTTAAGATCCCTGTCCGCATGCTTCATAGCCCGCAGAAGCAGAGAGACGGCCTGATCGCTTTCCGCTGAGAATAATTCCGGGGATTCAATCAGTTTCTTGGCCTTCTCAAGAATTCGCTCTCTCGGCTCAAATTCGGTCACACGATTCTTCCTCATTGGTCAACCCCGCACTAGTTGCGCTTTTCTCCATCAGCCAGGACCATATCTCCCGTACATCTCCCTTACTTCGTTATCGCATAGCAGTAGCAATCACGCGGCTCATTGCTCCGGTTCGGATGCATGGTCCATCGGCGCAGAATTCCTTCTTGCTGCATTCCGGACTTCTCCATCACGCGTGCCGAAGCCAGGTTCTCCACATCACAAACCGCCCATACCGTATATATACCCTCTTCTTTGAGCGCCCAGTTTACCACAGCTTTAATAGCTTCCGTCATGAAGCCTTGTCCCCAAAACTTTTTGGCCAGGACATAACCCAACTCCACCTTGTGCCCGTCCACCCGCACTCCAACCGCTCCTAACAGATGATCGTCCTCTTTCCTCAAGATCACCCACTGAAACGCTTTGCCGTCCTCCCACGCGGTGGCACAGTCACGCAGGTGCGCACGCGTGTCTTTGATGTTGCCAGTGGGCTGCCAGGTCAGATACCTTGTTACCTCAGAGTCTTGTGCATATTCGGCAAAGATCGCCTCTGCATCCTCCATGATTGAACGCCGCAGCCGTAACCGATCCGTTTCTATGACCTCAGGCGGTTTCATTTTCAACAAACCAAGAACTAAATGTTGTCGGCACCTCTGGAATTAAATCATGGTGCCGAGCCCGTTAGCTCAAATGAGATGGTGAGCGCTGGCTAAGTGTTCGTAGAACTCCAATACCGATCTATTCATCCGTAACCTTATAATAACGAAGCAAAAGGAGATTTGGTTGACACGGACAGACTAAAATTCTGCCCTACAGGTCATTTGGAGAGCTTTCCAGCCGCTCTGGCGGGGAGATGAATGTAGGGTGATAATAAATGGCCTAGAGAAGAATCTTCCCAGCCAATGAAAACTGTTTCCGTTCGGATTGGGGCGCCGGACAGCAGATACGCAACCCGCTTTACAAATCTTTCAGCCTTACATTGGCCGGTGATTTCTCGACGGCTTCACGAAATTGCCCTAAACTCTCCTTGAGCCTATCCAAGGTTTTTGACTCAACGACGGGTATGGAATCTATCCCCTGTTGATCCAACTTGGTCACAACACTCGTAACGGTAAGATCCTCAATGGAGCGAGCCGGATGATAGCCTATCTCTTCAGAGCCATCGCGGTTGACCTCCGAAAGAATGCTTGCCTGGGTCAGTTCAAATAGTATCTGGTTAACCAGACGGATCGGAATTTCTAATTCGTGCGAAATTTCCTCTGCACTGGGAGCGCTTTGACCTTGCTCAAATTTCTTGACGCACAGATGAGCAACGCTTAGAGACAGGAGTCTTTTGTACGAGGAACTGATTTTCAAACAATCCGGCTCAAATTCGTAAGTTTCCACATTTTGCTCGGCAAAAGAAACTTCTGCGCCAAAAAGCACGATAAGCCAGCTAAGCTGGAGCCAAATTAAGAACAGGGGCAATGCCGCAAAACTTCCATAGATGGCTCCATAATTAGAAACACCAACTTGGAAAGTAATATAGACCCACTGGACAACTTGATAAAGCGTCCCGGCGATGACACCTGCCGATAATCCAGATTTAAGTTGAACTTTCCTATTAGGCATAAATACATAAATAAAAGTGAAAACAACCCAAATGACCCCATAGGGCAATATTTTGAGAGAAAAGATGATCACATCGGCCAAAGGACCTAAAAACGAAAGTTTTTCTACAATCAGCGTAACTTGACTTGTAATCAAAACAGTAATGCTGCTCGCCGTTATGACCAGGATCGGACATATCAGCATAATGGACAAATAGTCAGTGAATTTCCGCCCTATATTTCTTGCCTTTTTAACACCCCAAATATCATTAAACGAGCTTTCGATGTGTCCCAGGACCTTGATCACTGACCAAAATAATACCGCAATACCAACACCAGCAATGACACCTCCTTGGGTATTGTCTAAAAGAGACCGAGCAAAGGCAATGATTCTCCCGAGTACTTCTTCTTGACCTTGAAAATTTTCGATTAGTTCTTTTTCAAGGACTTTTTCAAAGCCAAATCCCTTGGCAATACCAAAGGCCATAGCTACAACCGGAACAATGGATAGCAAAGAATAAAATGTCAGAGCAGAAGCACGCAACTGACATTTATCTTCAGCGAATCCTCGGATGGCCAAAAGTACGATCCTAAGCTGCCTGATCCAAAAGGACTTTTGTTTGGAAAGCTTACTTGACCGAATCCGCCAAATGTCGGTTTTTAAGAATTGAACGGAGCGAGAAAGTGGATTTGCAAAAGTCTTTTTCATTGAATAGTTACCAGCCAAACGGAGGCATTCTCCCATCGCCCGATCATAACTGTCAACCCCGATCCGACAGTAGTCGGCCCAAAGAATAGTCTCTGACGAGCATCAGATCGCCGCAGAGAGGTGCTTTGGCTAGGAATCACAAGCTCACCTCCAGTGTGGTTACAGCGGTACAACCGAAAGGTGGGCTACCGATACTGCCTGCAGTCCGCGATCGCATATGAGCACGTTATTTTTGTCGGATCGGTGTCAATATACAAGGGTGCCGTTCTTGCCGCTCTGATGTGTCCGATACCACAATTGTTTGCCGTCAGTCTCGATGATGATAGCACCGTCTTGGTCGGTGCGAAGAATCTCTGCCCCGGCTGACCGGTAGCGAGAGATCACCTCTTCCCGCGGAAGGCCAAATGAGTTTCGTCGCCCTACGGACAGTATAGCCAACTTGGGATTAACCGCCGCGATGAATCCCTTCGTGCTGGAGGTGAGACTACCGTGGCGCGGGACCTTGAGAACCATGCTGGAAAGATCGGTCTTGCTTTGAAGCAGCGCTTTCTCATCTTTTTTCTCGATATCCCCGGCAAAGAGGAAATGAACCTGGCCGAAACTCAGCCGCACAACCACAGAGGAGTCACTGGTTTTGCCATCCGCTGGGTGTAGGACACAAATCCTCACTCGCTCGATCGAGCGGCATGAGTTACGGCCGCTCAAGAAGACTCTCTTCGTCCCGGATCTTCTCACCGCTGCCTCGAGCTCCTGGTAGCGGCTAGTGCGGCCCTTACTGGGTCCAGACCAAAACTCCGACGGGGCAAACTTCTCCACGATGGTTTTCATTCCACCATAATGGTCTACTCGGGGATGAGTGACGAGGAGATAATCGACTTTCCGAATCCTCCGCGAACGTAGAAACGGCACCACGATTGATTCTCCGGTGTTGAACTTTCCGGTTGCCGTGCCGCCGGCATCGATCAGAAGCACCTTGGAGCCGGGGAGTTCCACTACTGCCGCGTCGCCGTGACCGACGGCCAGATGAGTTATTCGTAAATCTGTCCGCATCCACCGTTCATGCCACCAGTAGATGCTGTTTCCAACGAGTCCGAGAGCAGCTACTCCGAGGAGAAAGCAGAGAGCAACTCTACGGCGAAGGGCGAAAAGAGAAAGGATGACGAGATAGCCTATTCCCGCTTCCAACAAATTAGGGAGCGGAACCGTAACACTGGCCAGAGGCAAGGCAGAAAAAACACGCACCATCCCAAGGACCAGAGAAAGAAGAGGCTCAGCGAGCCAAAGGAATAGAAACGCTACACTTGGCAGGAATAATGAGAGCAACGCGATAATGAGCCCAAGAGGGACAACCAACAAACCTACAATCGGAACCATGATCGGATTGCAAACAAAACCGGCCAGAGAAAGATGACCGAAATGATAAGCGATCATCGGCCCGGTACCCATCGTCGCCAGGATAGGAACCGCAAGATACAATCCCAATTGACGCAGCCTGGGACGAATCCAGCTCCGCTCCTGAGGCAGATCCTCCCGGCGACTTACCGGCCACCACTCCCGGATTTTCCTTAATCCCAAAATAATAAAAAGGACCGCCAGAAAAGAGAGCTGGAAAGATATCTCCATCACGGCGCCGGGCCAATAGAGACCGATCATGAGAGCTGAAATACAAAGACTGTTTAGGACCTCATCTTCACGGTCCAATAAAACCGCGAGCGCATAGACGCCGATCATGATGGCCGCACGCACCGTTGGGAGCATGGCCCCTGCGAGCGCGGTGTAGACCAGAACGGCCAGGACGGAAACGAAGGTCGCAATCTTAATGAGATTAAAACGGAGCAGAAGGATAACGCTGAACGACCCGACAAAGCGGACCAAAAGGAAAACCACCCCAGCCAGCATGCCGACATGAAGACCGGAGATCGCTAGGAGATGGGCGACTCCGGCGGTGACGAAGCTCTCACGCATGTTTCGGGAGATTCCTCCTCTGTCTCCTACGACCAAGGCTTTCATTAAAGCGGCCTGCTCCTGCGGCAACTGATGCTCAAAGAAGCCGCGGATCTCCCGACGCAGCTTCTCAATCCGGGCCCAGAGGCCGCCGTGCACGCCGGGCAGCCGCTCCACTCCCGCATCATTTTGCAAGAACCCTGTTAAATAAATCTCCCTTCGCGCCAGATAGCCCTCATAGTCGAATCCTCCCGGGTTGCCGAAATTCCGCGGCCGACGCACCTTGAGCCGAAGCCGCACGCGATCCCCATAGCGCCACGCTCTTTGCTCTCTCCTGACGGTGATGCGAATATGACCCTGCTTTTCCTGAGCTCCGTTCGGGAGCCAAACTCTTTCTGTTCTAAAGTACCAGCGGCTGCGATCGGGAAGTTTTTTCGGTTCGCGATAGAGCACTCCCTCGAGGTAGAGATGAGAAGTTTTGTTTATATCGTAGCGTAGGTGGTCAGGAGCGAAGGTAGGATGGAGAATCTGGTGGTGCCTAACATACCCCAGAGAAAATGCCACACCAGCAAGAATGACCAGAAGCGCCCAGAGCCTTTTCGCTCGCCAAAAAAGAAAAGGAATCGGCACAAGAAAAAAGAGCAAAGAGTACAACGAGAAGGCCAACGGTGCGGCGGCCCCGGCCTGGCCAAGGAGAAGGCATAAGGTCGAAACAGTCAGCCAAACGGCGGGATGTCTTATCAGTGGTTGCTTCTGCGCGGAAGTGGAATCGTCGGAGCGCATCCGTAGGGTTGTGAGACGCCGTTCAAATCGGCTTAGGTTATTTTCCGAAGACTCTGCAATCTGACGAGGGCCTCTATCCCTTCTTCAAGAAGGACAACTTGCTGTCGAACTCCAGCGTGTGGTGCGGGACCGTGTGGTGATAGCACTCAATCGCGGTCTTTCCTTTGAACTGCAAAACCGGCATCTATCGTTACACTCCTGTGAGTTTGGCGGGGAGAATGGGCGTAGGCTAGACCACTGCTAACTATCCGTCAAGCAAAAACAAAAAGGTCCGAACTCTTCCGAGTCGGGCCGTCGAATCTTAAATTCGGCGGCACCCTATTCTCAAAATGACAATAAGGCATGCCTGGCACCGGTCCCCATGCTCAATCCGCTTCTCTAGTTCTGCGAGTTTCCGCGCGACCGCCCTGTGCGTAGCCAATGCCTCGCGCAGCCTGACGAAGGCTCGAACCACATAAATGCTGGCCTCAATCGCCCTTTGGGAATTCAAAACGGTGGCTAGCATGATCGCACCATATTCCGTAAAGGCATTGGGTAAAGAGGGCGGGAATCTGAGCCTTTTTAGGTGGTCACAAACTGTGACCACCTCGTCCTTCTCGGCCTCTCTTAGCTGGAACATGAAATCGATTTTTGTTGCGCTTCACCGCCTGATTGAGGGCCTTTGTCGACACTCCGTAAAGCTCCGCGAGATCCGCATCCAGCATGACCTTGTGGCCACGGATTAATAGTATGGACTGCTCGATTCGCTCGCTTGGAATTAGGCTGGTCACAAAATTACCTCGATCAAAATTCCGGCCAGGGAGAGCCAGTCGAGACGATGATGCGGAATCAAAGCTGTGACCGGATCAGGGCCAGCCGAAGTTGTTTGCGCGTGGAGCCCCACGGCTTTAGCCCACTCCGCCAAAGTAGGTTCGGCTACGAAAGCCGGGTAGCCGTGGCCCCTTCCACAGCACTTCGTCGGGCACAACCCTCCGAAGCGTATCCTCTTTCGCCAAGGCTTCGAAGGATACCCTCATTCATCCACACCCTTACGGGCGGAGCTTTCTCCCCTTCGCGGAAGAGGGTAAAATAAGATAAATTTACTAAGAAGGCAATAGAAAAAAACAGATGACACCACGGAATCGGCCGGCGACATAAAGATGGTCAGTGCGAGGATGATTTCAGGGAGAGGAGGATTTCCCGGGCGATCTTCTCGTTGATGGTGGGCACTTTCAGAAGGTCATCCAGCGTCGCCCCTTCAATCTTTTTCACGCTTCCAAAAGCCTTCAACAAGGCCCTCTTGCGCACTCCGCCGATGCCCGGAATGCTGTCTAAAGCAGAGTAGAGCGTCTGTTTCGTTCTTAATTCCTTGTGGTGGGTAATGGCAAACCGGTGCGCCTCGTCCCGCACCCGCTGAAGGAGGAAGAGGGCATTGGAGTTGCGCCGTAAAACAACCGGATTGCTTTGCCCGGGAAGAAAAACCCTTTCCTCGGAGCGCTGAATCTCGCGGCTGCGGGCGGAAGGCTGCACCTTCATCTTCGCCAGCGCAACCACATCGACATCTTCAACTTCAAGCTCCCGCATCACGGCAAGAGCCATTCCGAGCTGTCCTTTTCCTCCATCGACCACCACAAGGTCAGGAAGGTCCCCTTCATCGACTCCTCGCCTAAAGCGGCGCTTGAGGACTTCATGCATCATGGCAAAGTCATCTCCCCCTGATGCGGCATCGACGGTGCGGATGCGGTAGTGACGGTAGCGCCTCTTGTCGGACTCTCCGTTAAAAAACGTGACCATCGAGCCTACGGCATGGGCGCCGTGAATATTCGAGATATCGAAGCATTCGATCCTTTGGGGATAGTGCTTCAAGCGGAGCTTCTCCTGGAGCTCCAGGAGCATTTTTTCCTTTTCCTTTTCTTGATCGTGACGCTCAGAGAAACTCTGACGAGCGTTTTGTATCGCCATCTCCACCAGTTGGCGCTTGTCTCCTCTTTGTGGAGAAAAAACAGAGATCCGCTGGCCTTTGCGCTCGCCCAAATAGTCCTCCCGCACTCTTTGGTCTTCCAGCTCCACCGGCAGCAGGATCTCGTCGGGGATAAAGCGGTTTCCCTGATAAAACTGAGTCAGCACGGACTCCAAAATCTCCTCGTCGGAGAATTCCAAATCCTCCAATGAGTAGGTCTGATTGCTCGTAAGCTTCCCCTCGCGCACAAAAAGCACCTGAACCTCGATGAAACCCCCTTCGCGATAAAGACCGAAAATGTCTTGGTCGACTCCCCAGTGAGAAACCATCCGCTGTTTTTCTAAGGTTCTCTCCACCGCCTGGATCTGGTCTCTGATCTTCGCCGCGGCCTCAAAATCGAGCGCGTCCGCTTTTCTCTGCATCTTACTCCTGAGATCTTCCAAAAGCTCCTGACGTTTTCCTTCGATGAAAAGGATCGCCTGCCTCACCTGCTCCTGATACTCCTTGGGATCCACTGGCAGCACACAGGGAGCCAGACACCGCTTGATCTGGTATTGGAGACAGGGACGGGCGCGGTTTTTGAAATTGTGCTCCGTGCAGTTTCTCAGAAGACAGTGTTTCTCGATGATGTCGATGGTTTCGCGTGCGGCAATCGCAGAAGAGAAAGGGCCGAAGTAACGGTTCTCGTCCTTGATGATCTTGCGCGTCGCGAAGATCCTAGGCCAGGGATGCCGCACCGTGACCTTGATACTGAGGTAGCTCTTGTCGTCTTTGAGACGGATATTGTAGCGCGGCTTGTATTGCTTGATCAGATTGTTTTCCAGAATCAGGGCCTCTTTTTCGTTCGCCGTCAGCAGTATCTCGACATCGCTTACTCGTCGCATCAAGAACTCGATTTGAGAACGACCGTCCCCACCGCAAAAATAGGCCCGTACACGTCCCCTCAGATCTTTGGCCTTGCCGACATAAATAACCTTTCCTCCCTTATCCCGCATGAGATAGACGCCGGGCCGGGAAGGAAGATTGTCCAGTTTTTCTTCAACAGGAAGCATGAGTCATCCTGATCTATAAGGCACAGGTCCACTGCCCTCGCCCAGAAGGCCTCGTTGCTGAGATCGATGCATCATCCGAGCTATAGCTAGTCCCCACGTGCGACCAATGGATCTCGCAGTCCAATCTCCCGCTCTTCAAGTTCCCGTATTCGGTCGCGCAGCTCCGCGGCCTTTTCAAACTCCAGATCGCTCGCCGCTCGCTTCATCTCTTTTTTCAGTCGCTCGATCACACGGGGAATCTCGGCGGGCGCGTACCCCTCCGCCTGATCCGCGACGACAGGCACGGTAACGTAGTCGGCCTCGTACATCTGAACCAGTGGACCACTGATTGACTTCACGACGGTTTGAGGCGTGATCCCATGCTTTTTATTGAACGCCGTCTGGAGACGCCGCCGTCGGTTCGTTTCATCTATAGCTTGCTTCATCGACTGGGTGATCGTGTCCGCATACAGGATCACCGTTCCGTTAATATTTCGTGATGCTCTGCCGATGGTTTGGATCAGAGAGCGTGCCGAACGAAGGAAGCCCTCCTTATCCGCATCCAAGATCCCAACCAGAGAAACCTCCGGCAAATCCAGCCCTTCGCGCAGAAGATTGATCCCGACCAGGACATCGAAAGTTCCTCTTCTAAGCTCCCTGATAATCTCGACGCGCTCAATGGTCTCAATATCGGAGTGGAGATAACGAACTTTGACATTCAAATCCTGGTAATAGTCCGTAAGATCCTCGGCCATCCGCTTGGTCAGCGTTGTCACCAGGACTCTTTCTTTTTGTTCCGTTCTCTTCCTGATCTCCTCCAAAAGATCATCCACCTGGGTGCGCGCCGCGCGTACCAGCACTTCCGGATCCGTGAGTCCGGTCGGACGGATAACCTGCTCGACAATGACTCCGCTGCTTTTTTGTATCTCATACTGTGCCGGCGTTGCCGAGACATAGATCCCCTGACTCACAGAGGCCTCGAACTCTTCAAAGTTTAGAGGCCGATTGTCCAGTGCCGAGGGAAGGCGAAAGCCATACTCGACCAAAGTCCCCTTGCGCGACCGGTCTCCCCGGTACATCCCGCCGATCTGCGGGACAGTCACGTGGCTCTCGTCGATAAAAAGAAGAAAATCGTCGGGGAAATAGCTGAGCAACGTCGGCGGAGGCTCGCCTGGCTTTCTTCCTGTAAGATGGCGCGAGTAATTTTCGATTCCGGGACAAAATCCCATTTCCTCCAGAAGCTCCAGATCGTAGAGGGTTCTTTGCTCCAATCGTTGGGCTTCAAGGAGCTTATTTTGGGCTCTCAGTTCCTCAAGTCGTTCTTTAAGTTCTAAGCGTATTTCCTTGACAGCACTTTTCATTCTACCTTCACCCGTCACGTAATGACTGGCGGGATAGATGGCTGATTTATCTACGCGCCGCTGCACCTTCCCACGGATGGGATCTATCTCGAAAAGCTTCTCCACTCGCTCATCGAAGAACTCGATTCGCAAGGCCGAGATATCCTCATAGGCCGGAAAGACCTCCACGATGTCTCCCCTGACGCGAAATGTCCCGCGATGAAAATCGTAATCGCTTCTTTGGTACTGAATATCTACGAGTTTTCTGAGCATCCGATCCCTTTCGATCTCCATTCCTTCCTCGAGGTAGACCATCAAGTCGAAATAGGCCTCCGGCGAGCCCAAACCGTAAATACAAGAAACACTGGCTACGATCACCACGTCCTGCCGCTCCAATAACGCCTTGGTAGCGGAGTGGCGAAGTTTATCGATCTCGTCATTGATCGACGCGTCTTTCTCGATGAAGGTATCCGTCGATGGGAGGTACGCCTCCGGCTGGTAGTAATCATAGTAGCTGACAAAGTACCGAACGGCGTTGAAAGGAAACATCTCCTTAAACTCGTTATAGAGTTGAGCTGCGAGAGTCTTGTTCGGCGCCATCACTAAGGTGGGCTTATTAATCCGCGCGATGACATTGGCCATCGTAAAGGTCTTTCCTGAGCCGGTCACGCCCAAAAGGACTTGATACTTTCTCCCTCCCTCAACCCCCTTGACCAATGTTTCGATGGCCTGAGGCTGGTCCCCCTGCGGCTTAAATTCGGAGACCAACTGAAACCGGCCTTCTCTTCTGTGGCGCATCAGAGAAAAAATATCAGGGAAGCTCCAGAGGGACAAGCCTAAAAGAATAGGCTAGACAGACGGTTTGTGCGGTAAGGAGCCGCTTTGTACTGCAAGGAATCATCGCCATTTCGGTGGCCTCTGCATTTCCATCACTGTCCGCATTCTCTTACGTAACTAGCGGAAATTAAGCCGCTTTTTAGCATAATAAAGTAAACTGTTGACATTTAGCATACAATAAAATAAGTAGCAGGCATTTAAAGTAATATACTGCATAGTTGAGTAAATTTCTGACGTTTGCAGCACAATAAAGTAATAAATGGGTGCTGTCGCGGCCCTTGATAAGGAGGAAATAAGATGAATTCAGAACTAATCGAAAGCAAGTTGTGCGATCGGCTGGGCTTGATAACTAATGATGTCTTTAAAATCAAAGACGTCCTTCAGAAGATTGCCGACCGACAGTCCGATTTAAAAGCGGCACTCGATGGAATCGACCACATCAGACAAGATCTCGTGAGCCGAATAACCAAGGTGGAATCCCTAACCAAAGAGGCCGTAGAGTTGGCAGTTACGGATAGTATGCAAGAAGAAGAAATTAAAAAAGGGCTTGAAGAAGAGAAGACCAAGCTTCAGGCCCAGCTCGAGGAAAAGGGAAATGCCCTCCATGCAAGCGAAATGACCATCAAAGAGCTGGAGGAGAATCTAACCTCAAAAATCCATGAGCTGGAAGAGAGGATAAGAGAGAAAGCACGGCTTCTGGAGATCCGAGATACAGTACTGAAGGATCTGAAGTCCACAGCAGGCGCCCTGACTTCTCTTTCCGAAGATCTTGAATCTTTGAAGGAAGAACACTTGATTGCCCTTGAAGGGTCAGCGGAAAATGGAAATGAAAACGGGAATGGGGCCGGCAAGGCGAACACGGCGGAAAGGGAGCTGGGGGACTACGACAGGCGGATGGCCACTGAAATTCATAGGCTCAGCGAAGAACTCCGAGAAAAAGACATCCTCCTCGGTGCCAAGGAAATGAACCTTGAAATGATCAAGCAGACCATGGGAACAAAAATAGCGGATCTGGAAAAGCTTGCTAAGAATGGCGAAAAGAAAAAGGCAAAACGTTTTGTAGCCTTTCTAACAGACGTCGGAAAAAAACACTAACCGGTACGGAGTACTTAAACCCATCTCTCAATACCTCGGGCTGTTCGATCTCCATTGGTGGCTCCCTCGAAGGTGGGCTCTTGGATTTTTTATCTCTTTACCGACCGGTATTTCTTAAGATCCTGCCCAATATCGACCCTTGGTTTTTTGACAACCGAGTCCGAACGAACCGTCACAAGCCGTCCAGGATGGCGGAGCATAACTTCAGCACCAGAGGGTGAAACCTTCCGGCCAAAGAGACTATAGCAGCGGCCGTTTTCTTCCTGGTTGTTCGCCCACACCGCAAACTCATCAGGCGTAGGCGAGTGACCCAGTTCCCGTGCGCACCTCCGCACAATAAACCCGAGCATGATCTTGTTATCGTCTTTATTGGAGGAAGAATTACCGGGCATGGGGCTTTTACCGAGAGACTCTACACATTCAACCGACTAGTTTAGAGTGACATCGACCACGCGCTCATTCGTCCAAGTGCGATGCCTTCAAATGCCGGTCGATCGTCGCGTATCCTTTCCACTGATCAACCATCCAATAGCGGATGCCGAACTCAAATCTGAGCTCTTTCATGTCTTTATCGCTCGGATTAAAGTGCTGGTGATGCATCATGCCGGGGGGAACATGCACTGCATCCCCCTGCTCCCAATCATGCTTCTTCCCTCCGATCTCCGAATAGCCGCTGCCTTCCAGCGCATAGAGATAGGCTTCGGGGTGAGCGTGGCTGTGACTCTTAGAGCGAGGTAAATCGACGAAGATCGAGCTGATAGCCACCGCAGTGGCCTTGAATCCGTTTTGATTGCCGCTCCTGCCCATAAGGAAGTAGGTGGCGCCATGTTTGGTCTCGCTCGAACGCTCAAACTGATTCTCATGCATGGAGATTCGGCGTCCATCAGGGGGCCAGTACTGCGACTTTTCCGGAGGGACTTTACCCATGGCTGCCGGATCGTTTTCGCCGGCATCTTCGATCTGCTCCATGCGTCCCATAAAGATGAAGGCCTCAAGCGGCCAGGCCAACCCTGAGATATAGACCACCGACTCCTTGCCGCTATTGAACAGCTGGTGCGGTGACCGATAAGGGATATGAAAAATAGTCCTGTTATGGAAATCGTAACGCTGATCGTCGAGCATGAGAAAGCCTTCACCCTTTTCAATATAGATGGCCTCTTCACCATGGCTATGCCTGCCCGTATGCCAACCCACCGGGATCTCGGCTTTCATCAGGAGACTACCACCGGTCGGAAAGCCGGTCTCCGGAGCGATCATAAGTGCTGCCTTACAATCCTGCCGGGTACGCACCCATTGAAGCTCTTTGCCTCTCGCTACTCGTGGAGCTTCCTCAACTCTCGCCTCAATACGTTCTGATGCTTCCAACCAAGCTGCATAAAAGTCCTGCATCTTTTCCTCCACTGAAAAAAGGAGATTAGTCAATGAACCAGTCTGTGTCAACCGAACATGAAAAAGGGTTGACGCCCCCACGATCCTCACGTAAGACAATAACCGCCAGCGGCCGGGGAGAATTCTCCGGGCATGAATCTCGCCGGCAGCCGTTCTGATACAGCTTATGAGGAAATTTTTTCTTATCACTATCCTGGGCGTTGGAGTACTGGCGTCTGTTCTGGTCGTAAGAACGGCGCGCTTTACCTCCCGGCAAGTCCAGGCACCCCCGGCGCCTGAAATTTCTCTTGACGGCCGAGTGTTGGCTGCCCGTCTGGCAAAGGCTCTCCGATTCCAAACGATTTCCCATCAAAGTCCAGCCAAAGCAGCCGGAAAAGAATTCATCGGATTGCACCAATATCTTGAAGCGGCGTTTCCTCAAGTACACGCGACGCTCACAAAGGAAGTCGTCGGAATTTACAGCCTGCTCTATACCTGGGAGGGGAGTGACGCGAGATCAGCGCCTATCCTTCTCATGGGCCACTTGGATGTCGTTCCTGTGGAACCCGGAACGGAACACAAGTGGACCCACCCTCCCTTTGCAGGGCGGATCTCGGATGGACACATCTGGGGCAGAGGCGCCCTGGACGACAAAGTGAGCGTTCTAGCGATTCTGGAAGCTGTGGAGCAATTGTTGACGGAAGGCTTTCAGCCCCGGCGGACAATCTACCTCGCGTTCGGCCACGATGAAGAGATCGGCGGCCTGGGCGGAGCAGCCAAGATCGCCGCTCTTATGCATTCCAGGGATATCCAACCGGAATATATTTTAGATGAAGGCGGAGTGGTGGCTGACGGGATATTGCCGGGAGTCTCTTCGCCCGTAGCTCTGATCGGGATCGCGGAGAAAGGATACATGAACCTTGAGATGACGGTCGAAAGTTCGGGAGGACACTCCTCAATGCCTCCCAGGCACACTGCCGTGGGTATCCTGAGCGCCGCCTTACACAGTCTCGAGGAGAATCCATTCCCGGCAAAGATTCAAGGGCCGACCAGAGCCTTGCTGGAATATGTAGGTCCGGAAATGGCTTTTGGTCGGAGGTTAGTCATGGCGAACCTCTGGCTTTTTGAGTGGGCGGTTAGGTATCGCCTGAGCACCGCGCCCTTGGGCGATGCAATGATGAGAACGACCACGGCCGCAACCATGTTTGAGGGAAGCGTCAAGGAGAATGTTCTGCCGATCAGGGCGAGAGCGGTGGTCAACCTTCGGATTCTTCCCGGGGATAGCAGCCGGATTGTGATTGACCATGTCCGTGACGCCATAAATGATCCGCGGGTTAAAATCGTTCCCTTAGGCATGACCATAGAGCCATCATCGGTCTCGGATATTCACTCGCCGAGCTTCGCCAAACTTGGGCAGACAATCCGGCAACTCTTTCCCGATGTCATTGTCGCCCCCTCTCTGCTTGTGGCCGCAACCGACTCCAGACACTATGCAGGACTGAGCGACAAGGTGTATCGTTTTGCTCCGCTGCAGTTGACCCGACAAGATATCTCTAAACTACACGGCATCGATGAGCGGATTTCCGTAGAAGATTACGAGCGCTGTGTGAAATTTTACATTCAACTCATCCGCAATTCCCATTTATAGTTAACTTTATTGATCATAAGAGAAGGAGTCGACCATGCTATTACCGGCGCCCTTTTTAATCGCGGCAGGACTTGCAGTAGCGGCAGCTCTCGCAGCCAGGTGGAAACCGAGGAGCGGAATCGCAAACAAAGCTTCGAGGGAGAAACACAAGACTCCTCCTGAACATCACGGCCTGACTCTCCGTGAATTTCTCGCAAGACACCTGCCCCTGTCTCATCCGGAATCAGCATCGGCAGCGTCAGAGTCTCAAGAGCCGGACAAGCGGAAGTCTCACTTCTGGATTCGGACCTTGAATATTTCTTTTTTTCCACTCTGCGTGACCGCCTACGCCGCATCTTTTCTCTTCGACATCCCCGAAGTGGTTCGCTTCCTCTCCGTCTCGGGAATGATCGGCTACGGCACCAACTGGCTGGCCGTCACGATGCTTTTTCACCCCCGGCGAAGGCACCTTCTCCTCGGCCAGGGGCTGATCCCAAGACAGCGGGAAGAGATCGTTGAAGCGCTGGCGGAAGGTGTTTTTCGGAAGCTGATCAATGAAGAGATCATCAAACGACAAATTGAAACGAGCGGCCTTGTTACAAAAATCACTCAGGATCTCAAGAAACAGCTCCACACCCTGATCGAAAAACAGGAATTTCGAGAAGACTTAAGGCTGCTGATTGCGACCACGATCCGTGAGTTTGTTCAATCGCCGGAAAGAAGAGCTCAAATAGCTCATATGGCAGAAGAGTTGGTCGACCGCCTCGAACTCGAGGGAGTTGTCGGACAATTGCTGAACTGGAGTCGGCCGATCTGGCGGGAATCCGTGTTGAAGGATCTTGATCAATGGATCGAAACCGAACTGCCAACGATCTTGAACAAGAACCTCAATTTATTTGACGAGCAACTCACCCAACTGCCTGATTACTTGGAGCAGGAAACCGATGCCATTGAACAATGGTTGACAAGCGCGATCGCCTATTTTTTAAAACAGCTCGACATCAAAAAGACGGTTCTTGACCGCCTCCGGAGCTTTGACGAGGGAGAGGTGGAAAAAATGATCAAGGATGCGTCAAACAATCAGCTGGCCCATATTACTTTAGTCGGCGGAATCCTAGGTGTTATGGGTGGACTTGTCTTGTGGAATCCAGTGGCTATCGTTGGGCTCGTCGCAGGCGGAGTAGGCGCGATCGTAGCCGACGCCATCCTCACCCGACTGCTACTACACCGCGCGGTTAGTCCCTGAAGGTGTTGTAAAGCCAGGCGAAAAGGAGCCCTCCGACAGCTCCATCGAAAAACGCATAGAAAGTCCCAACGATAATACTTCTCGGATTTGCCACTGCCTCGTACCCCGGATAGAGCGAGCTCATGAGATTAAGAAAGGGTTCTCCGTAAGGAGGCCAGGCATAGTTGCACACGGCGA
>JAUXIP010000337.1 GCA_030620935.1 Deltaproteobacteria bacterium
CGCAGCAGCGGTCTCCAGGGCATTGAGAGCGATGCGGGCGTCTCCCTGGGATTGCTGTACCAAGAAGTCGCGACCCTCTTTCGTTAAACCCAATCCCGTAGAACCCAGGCCCTTTTCGGGATCGCTGAGCGCCCGATCAACAACCTCGCCGATCTCTTCAGGTGAAAGAGGATGAAGGACCAAAACCTGGCAGCGGGACAGGAGTGGGGAGATCACCTCGAAGGAGGGGTTTTCGGTCGTGGCGCCGATCAGGGTGAGAATGCCGCGCTCGACATGTGGAAGGAAAGTGTCCTGTTGCGATTTGTTGAAGTGGTGGATTTCGTCCACGAAGAGGACCGTAGGTTTTCCCAGCCGGTGCAGTCGCTCCGCCTCTTCGATGATCTTTTTTAGTTCTTTGACGCCCGAGGAAACGGCCGAAAAATGAATGCAGTGGGCGCCGCCGGATCGGGCGAGGACCCGTGCCAAGGTGGTCTTTCCGCTCCCCGGAGGCCCCCAGAGGATAAGTGAGAGGAGCTTGCCCGCGTCGGCCATCTGCCGAAGGAGTTTTCCGTTGCCGAGCAGGTGTTGTTGGCCGACGAATTCGTCCAGATTCGAGGGGCGCATTTTTTCAGCCAAGGGAACAGGACTACGCCCCTCTTTCGGAGCGGGGGAGTCAAAAAGCTCCATGAAAACTATGCTACCACAGTTTTCCCCTTGGCGTGTAGACAGACTAATAGACGGGTTGCATCTAAAATTAAGGGCTGAGGGGAGCGAGTCTTCGGGCCGCGGTCGATAAGCCACTACCTCGAGGACCACCCACGCCATCCCCCCCTAAGGTGGGTTCTCCCACTGTCAGGGCCTGCCATCTGCCTGCACGTCCCTGCGTCCGCGGCCCTCTCCCTGTCTCCCCTCAGCCTTCTCTGTGCACCGAGATGGGGACAGCCCTGCCCTGGAGCGGAATTGGCTCGGAGGCGTGGAACTCTCCGCGAAGCTGAGGATCAGCAGCATCGATGTTTGAGCGTAGCGAGTTTCGATGCTGCCCGAAGCGAGCAGGGGAGAGAGATGAAGGGGAAGAGTTCCCGCCGACGAGACAGCTGGAGCGAATGGGTAGGGCTGTCCCCTTAATAATTATAGACGGAGTTTTTATCCTGGGGGATAGTTTGCAGGGGAGGGAGTATAGGGTTTTTACTTTTCCTCGCGCTCTTTCAGTCTCGCCTTTTTCCCGAATCTTCCCCTGAGGTAATAGAGCTTGGCCCGGCGCACTTTTCCTCTAGAGACCACCTGGATTTTTTCGATGCGGGGAGAATGGATCGGAAAGATCCGCTCTACACCGATTCCGTGGGAGATTTTCCGCACGGTAAAGGTGGCGCGGTTTCCTGTCCCCGAAAGACCGATCACGGTGCCTTCGAATACCTGGGTTCTCTCTTTTTCGCCCTCAACCACTTTGACATAGACGCGGATCGTCTCCCCCGGCCGCAACTCCGGAACTTTTTTCTTGGTTTGTTCGGCTTCGATTTGGTCGATGATATTCATCGTCTTCTCCCTCGTTGTTAATCTCTTCCCAACAGGCGATCGAAAATGATGGATGCAGCGGAGCGAACTGATAGGTGGTTGTAATCAGTCCTACCCTCGATCGGTTCGAGAACGTAGTCTGCCTGAGCCAGGACCGTTTCGGTCAATCCCCATCCCGTTCCCAACAGGACGAGGTATGGGCTAGAGTCTGTTCTTAGCATTTCTTTCAACTTTTCGAAAGAGGTCCGTTTCGGGCCGGTCCGTGCCGACGTGACCACTAGGATAGGCTTACGACCGCATTCCTGCTCGACGTCTAGAATGGCATCATCCAGGGTATCTTTCAAACGGACCAGCGCCAGAGCTTCCTTGCGGGTCTCGTTATATTGGGCCCCGTAACCCTCCTCCCAATGGGTGATGATCTTCAGGGCGAGTTTTTGCAAGGCTTTCACGGGAGTGACGACGTAAAATGTCCTGACGCCGTAAGTCTTGGCCGAGCGCGAGATATCGTGGATATCCATGTTGGTAATCGCTGTCGTGACTACCTTGCCGTTCTTATCGTAGACGGGGTAGTGCAGGAGCCCTACATAAAGACGCCCGGGGGGATCTTTCGACGGTCGCCTTTCTTCCGGAGTCAAGGTTGCCTTGCTGAAGAGATCCGGACGCCTCTCGCGCGTCCGTTTGAGACTCATCTCCCGGCGCCAGCTTTTGATCCGCTCGTGATCACCGGAAAGCAGAACTTCAGGGACCCTCATTCCCTTGAATTTCTCCGGGCGGGTGTACTGAGGATATTCCAAAAGGCCGTCGGAAAAGGACTCCTCTTGAGCCGATTTTTCATTGCCCAAGACACCCGGGATGAGGCGAGTCACCGTGTCGAGAACCACCATCGACGCCAGTTCGCCTCCCGTCAAAGTGTAATCACCGACGGAAAGCTCATCATCCACAAACTCTTGGACTCTTTCGTCCACCCCTTCATACCGTCCGCAGATCAGCACGATCTCTTTTTCTTGTGCCAGTCTCTCAGCCATCGTCTGATCGAAGACCTTTCCCTGCGGGCTGAGAAGAATGACGCGAGGCTTTTTCAATTTGCTTCGGGCATCCTCGATGGCCTTAATTAGAGGCTCCGGCTTCATCACCATCCCCTGGCCGCCACCGTAGGGATAGTCGTCGGTCATCCGATGGCGGTCGGTCGCATAGTCTCTGAGATTGACCAGGTTAACCGAGATCATCCCCTTCTCCTGAGCCTTCTTGAGTATGCTGTGGCTCAGGGGAGAGGCAAACATCTCCGGGAAGATGGTTATGACAGTGAAGTTCAACATGATTTTGGAGGTCAGTTTAGCGCCCGGCCACGATGAAGTCTAACGGTTCGCTGCGGAATTGCGAGTTCCGAAGGGAGCTGTCGTCTATGCTGATAGGCCGGCAACCTCCCTACTGCTTGCGTGGATCGGGATAAGGCATTATCCTAGTTTTAAATGAAGATGAGCCAGCAACAGACCATGTAGCCCGCCTTCACATAGTGGAAGGTAGGCTGTGGTCTGCCTTCTGGATAAGAGCCCCAGTAGGTGTTGACCTGCTGGGGCTCTTTGCTTTTGGGGATCGTCTAATTGGTAGGACATCAGACTTTGAATCTGAAAATCTAGGTTCGAGACCTAGCCCCCAAGCCATTTGGAACGATCTGCAGTCCTGATACTGTGATTTCACGTCAGATGGCCAACGCCGCATTTGAGTTACGCGGGCTTTACGCGCGTGGGTCTCTAACAGCTCGTTAGCGCAGCTTACTGACCCCATGATGATTTCTAGGTCAGTAGTCTCTCCGATAATCTCGAAATACATGCTGATCTATTTGCCACAATGCAGCTCTAACGCCTCTCATTATCTTCCCATTCCCCTGAGACGATCGTATGGTAATCGTTGGGTTCGTACGGGTCGAAGATCTCCTTGAACGGGGCGAAGATTCCGGTCTTGCGCAAAGGGGTGGCACCGAAATCCTTCAGAAGATCGTCATGGTAGTGCAGCATGTGGAGCAGAAGCCGGGCGCCACGGGCTGGGCTGAACGGCATCCATTTCCTCTTCCAGGCCTTTATCTCCTCTATGTCGCGGAGCATGTC
>JAUXIP010000099.1 GCA_030620935.1 Deltaproteobacteria bacterium
CCAGGCTGGCAACAGAGTTTTTCAACACCCTGAGAAAAGCCTGATCTCGTCGAGCCCCCTGGTAGTATCTCTAAAAATCGTAGGAAATAATTTCGTGGCTGACCGATTTTTTGACTCCCATAGCATGATTTGGCGGGTGGATCGCGAGATGGCTTTGCTTCTCGGAGGAGGACGGGCTCTGCTGATGCAGTTGGCCCATCCCAAAGTCGCCTCAGGTGTTGGCGACCACAGCCATTTCAAGGAAGACCCCATAGGGCGGCTATATGCTACGATGAACGCGATGTGGTCGATCGTATTCGATGAAAGAGACCAGGCACAGGCCTCTCTGGAACGGGTCAAAGACGTTCACAAGCGGGTCCGCGGAACTATAAAGCACGGAGACGTATTGCCGGGCGGAACCTCCTATGACGCCCTGGACCCGGATCTTCTCTTGTGGGTCCATGCGACCTTAATCGATTCTGCTATTTTGGCATACGAGTTTTTCGTCCATCCCCTCTCGAAACAGGACAAAATCCAATACTACGATGAATCCAAGAGGCTTGCGCAGCTATTCGAAATACCCGAGAACAAGATCCCTACTTCCTTAGAAGCCTTCCATGCCTACATCGAGGAAATGATTGCCGGGGACACCATCGCAGTGGGCCCAACAGCGCGCGAAATCTCTCGGGAAATCTTGCACCCACGTCCTTTGGTCTTAAAGATCGGCGGTCCACTGTCTGCCTTTATTACCGTCGGTTTGTTGCCACAGAGGCTGCGAGAAGCTTATGGGTTAACATGGAACAAGCGAAAAGAAAGGCGGCTGCGCGTGCTGGCTGTTTTAGTCCGATCTCTTCTCCCTTTTGTGCCCCAATGGCTCAGAGTCGTCCCCCAGGCAAGGACCGCGCAAAAGAGCTTGGCTTGAAGCTTGATCACAAGTTCGGCGTTCTCGTGACAAGTGTGGTTTCTCGGGAGAAAACCTTCCGGGCTCGGTTCGAGAACCTCACCGCCCTGAGGGAACTCGAAGGGGAGCCAATAGGTCTGTGCCCCGAGAGCCACCACCCCGTCCCCTTTGTGTGGATTCTCCTCCATCGGGACCTGTGGTTCGACTTTGCTCACCACCCTGAGCCTCTGTCGAAGGGCCTCCAACCTCCCCGTCCGTGTGTCTCAGCCTTCAAGCCCGCAGCCGTGGACTGGCGAGACTTGCGGGCTAAGTTTCCTCCCTTCGAAACCAGAAGGTGTTTGGGACTGCGCAGAGGGTCTGCTCCGAAGCGAGGGAGACGTCCGACACTAACCGTACCCAAGGGAACTGGACCTAGGGATTAAGTACTACGGTACAGAGAAGTAGAGGCCCATCGGCTCCCGCTGAGGAGCAGGCGCCCTGCGCTTCTGCTGAATATCACACTTTTCGACAAAGGGCCCATGTCCTTGACTTTCCACATGCCATTAAATACTTTAGGTAGAAACAATTTAGGTCCTTAGAAACTAAGGAGAACACATGCAATTGCTCTTTATTACGCCGCCGATGGGGAACTGGGCGCCTTGGGGCGACCGTCATCTTGCTGTTAATTCGCTGCACTCGCAACTCGCCGCCTTCGTGCGCGAGAGAAAGGCTGCGGACGTCAGTGTGCTCGATTGCCGCGCGCTTGGCCTGAACGATGATCAGATGCTGGATGAGGTTAAGGGCAGGCGCCCCGATGTCGTTTTCTTCGGCAGCATGATTCCGGCCGCAGGAGGCGCGGCTCAGCTCAACCGCTTTCACGCGGCGATGAAAAAAATCAAAGAGGCCGCTCCGGATACCGTCACTGTCGGCGGCGGGCTCATGTATACCGCGATTCCGAAGCAGATCATGACGGAAAATCCCCAGCTCGATTTCGGGGTCGTCGGCGTGTTCGGTGACAACGAGTATACACTGTGCGAGCTGCTGGAAGAGCTTAAAAAAGCCTCACCAAAATTTGACGAGATCAAAGGGCTTACCTATCGTAAGGGCGATGAGATCGTCCTCAACCCGCAAAGGCCATTGATCAACAACCTCGACGAACTCCCCATGCCCGCCTACGATCTTTTCCCGATGGACCGCTATTATGGTTATTCCGTGATCCCCAATTATAACGAGGCGGTGACGTCGAGAGGCTGCGAGGGGGCGTGCCATTTTTGCTACGAGTGGTGGCTCGTGGATCCGAGAAGCCCGCGCGATTTCAGCTCACACCGTACCCGCGGCGGCAAGAAGGTGGCGGAGGAGATGGAATTGTTGCACCGGCAGTATGGCGTCAAGGCCCTCACATTCATGGACGATGATTTCAACTCCGACCGGAAAAAGATGGTGGATTTGGTGGAAGAACTCGAGAAGAAAAAGTTGGATATGAGCTGGTTCTCCCTGAGCCGGGCACAGAACCTGATTCGCGACGCCGATCTGATTCCTCGGCTGCGCAAGGTCGGCCTCTATCAGGTGCTGATCGGCATCGACGGCGGCACCGACGAGGAGATCGCGGAAGCCCACAAGGGACCTATGAAGGTCGGCGTAAAAGAATTAAAGGAGCTGATTCAATACCTGCGGAAAAACGATATCTCGACGATCGGGACTTACTTGAACGGCTTCTGGGAAGACGACGAGGCCAAGATCCGCCAGCGCGCCCGGGCGGTGGACGAAATCGATCCGGATATCATCATGATCCAGCTGCTCAACCCGATCCCCGGCTCGCCGATTTACAAGAAGGCGGTTAAAGACAACCTTATCGAGATGCAAGATACGAGCCTCTGGGACCTGGAACACTGCGTCATGCCCACAAAGCATTTAACCCGCCAGCAGCTCGGAGAGTTGACCGGCTGGGCTTTTCAGTCTTTTTACAGCAAGCCCGGCAGGGTCGAGCGGATATTGAACGACTATAGCTCTCCCTACGTGCGGATGAAATTCCTTTCCTTCAAGGAGAACGCCGCAAAATACGAAAAGGGTGCAGCGGAAGACGCTGCAGCGATCTAACCCGCGTTATTCGTCGATCGCAGGGTGCGCTCCAGCCTGTCATGACTCACCCCCTTGATCGATACTTTGCTAGGGTTTGTCGAAAGCGTCTATAGTCCACGATATGAGCCGGGCCGAAAAGGTGAAACAAGAACTCTCCCCTCGCCCTCTGATGCGTTTATTGGGGGACTTCGGCAACAGTCAAATCCTCAACGCCGCCATCGAGTATGACTTCTTTACCTTTATTCACCGTGGCTTCCACACCTACGAAGAGATCGCCCGCGAGGCGGGGACAGTCCCTCGCGCCACCCGCATCGTTCTCGACAGCCTGATCGCCTTGGCCTTGGTCGAAAAGCGTGACGGGCGATACTTTCTGGCGCCGATCAGCGACACATTCTTGGTTCGAGGCAAACCGTCGTACATGGGAGATTTTCGCCATGTGGCGCTGGCCCTGTGGGATGGCATGGCCCATCTCAAGGAGACGCTGAAGACCGGCAAACCGCTTAGCCGGATGGATACCGGCGACGAACTTCAAGTGTGGGAGAAGCTGGTTCTCGGCATCATCCCAATTGCCGAACCGGTGGCGCGGGCGACATGCGACATCTTAGAAATCGGAACGAAAAGAAAAGGGCTACGCGTTCTGGATATCGCCGGAGGCTCGAGCATTTTCGGCATGACGATTCTTGCAGCCGATCCCTCGGCACAGGTCACCCAGCTGGATTGGCCGAACGTCAACGCGGTGGCAAAGAAATTGAACCGTGAGCGTGGTCTGGAAGGTAAGATAAAGTTCGTCGACGGCGAGTTTCGCTCAGCCGTCATCGAAGAGAATCAGTACGACTTGGCGATTGCGAGCAATTTCTGCCGCTTCGAGTCGCCCAAAGGAAATCAGGAGCTTTTCGCTAAAGCCTACCGTTCGCTAAAACCGGGGGGATGTCTCATCGTCAACGACTTCCTGCCCGATGAAGAGCGCACCGGCCCAACTTTTCCCCTGCGCTTCTCAGTCTATACCTTGACCCACACTCCCGAGGGAGAGTGCTGGACCTTATCTCAGTATTCCGAGTGGTTGAAGGCGGCGGGATTCACTTCCATCAAAGCGCACAGCGATATTCCCAAAACTATGCCCGGGACGACATTGATTGTGGCAAATAAAACTCCATAACTTATCTAGCAGCCTGCCTGAACGGATCCGCTCCGCTTCCACGCCAGGTCGTCAGGAATACCAGTAACATACCGACGATGTAACTGACGCTGACCACCTGAAATGCGAGACTGAAACCGGAGGCGTCGATCAACCACCCTACTAAAAACGTCCACGCAGGCCCCGAGATAAACCCGATAAAGAAATAGACGCTGAAGGCAATGTCCATCTTGTCGTTCGGGACCGCTTCGCTGACCACACTCTGAGTCAGTGTACCGCGCGATTGAATAAGACATCCATAGAGTATCAGGTTGAGAAAGAGCCAAGGCGTAATGCTCTGGTGGGTCAGAAGCCCTAGCGTGGCCACCGTAGAGCCGAGGAGCGTTAGCTGGAGAACCGCCTTGCGATTATAGCGATCGGAGAGCCAGCCGATAAAGAGCGGGCCGAGCAGTCCACTTAGTTGATAGACCATCAAGAGGCCGGCTGCGGTCATTATGTTGACTCCCAGCCTCGCGATGAAGAATACGGTAAGAAACGCGACGTTGATGCCTGTGCCACGCCCGGCCGCCCCCACCATCTGGATCAGCGAGATCATCAGGATGTTGCGATTTTTCAAGCAGACCAGGTAATCATGAAAGCTGGCTTGGACCCGGGCCTTCTTGGATTTAATCTCCCCGGCCGCAACAATCGTATCGCGGAGAAAAAAGTAGCACAGCCCGATCAGGATGCTTGGGATGCCGGCGAAATAAAAGACGGTCCTCCAGTCGGTGAACAAAAGGAGCGTACCGGCAATTGCCGGGGCAAGAAAAGCGCCCAAGTTTCCCGCGGAGTGATGAAGAGTGAGAACCCGGCCGCGGGCTTTTTCAAAATAAGAAACCAGGATGGCGGAACCCACGGGATGTTGAGCGCTTGAGCCGACGCCGGACAGCCCGCGCATTACACCTATTTGAGCAAAGTTCTGGGCGAACCCCGTGGCGGTGTAGAAAGTCCCGCAGATTATGCTGCCGATGCCAAGCAAGACGGCACGCGGCAGGAAACGAGCAAGCACGCCATAAACCACCTGAAATCCCATGGCGGATAGCTGGTAGATCGTCTGCAGCAAGCCGATGGCGATATAGCTGAAGCCGAGCTGCTGCATCATCACCGGATAGAGAATCGATACCATGTTCGATTGCATATGGTTGAACATGTGCGAGACGTTGACGATTCCTAAGACCAGGTTGCGCCGGCGGGGGCTGATGGTTTTGCTCTCGGATAGTGGTTCTGCACTCTCCAGCGTACTATCTGTGTCAGGTGAGAAGGTAACTTCTCCCTTTTGCTCTTTCATGCCTGGGTTGCTCCTCTAAATTGTACGACGCGGCGTGGGTTAGACGGAAAGGCGTCTGCTGTAGTTGCAGGTCGGCTTTCGTGCTGTTTAACTCTTCTTCGCTACTATGAAACTACAAACGCAGTCAAACGAAGACAGGGTGCAACAGTCTCAACGCCGGCCTGGGGGTGTCTCGAAGGGCCGATGCGTGGGACAAGGAGGATTAAGTGTAGCTCAAAGATACTCTCATCACCTAGTCGAGCTTAAGACAAATGCATCGCATCGGACCGGAGGGAAACTCCAAGGCCGGCAGGCGTCAAAATCAACTCGGCCCGTCTACCTAGTCTTCCTGACAAGGATGTCGATATAAAGCCGGCTGTATTTTTCTTCGACCGGGGGATCGTAAGTTGCTGGAGACTGGATAATAAATTTCTTCTGGGCCCTACCTTCTTTTATCCTCTGAGCCAGCTCTTTGTCTAGTATTTCAATACCTTTACGTACAGGGACGTTCTTTTCCCTGGCAAGCTCCTCCTGCCCCTCCTTGGAGATGATAAAATCATAGAGCAGGATGGCAGCGTGAGGATGAGGTGACTTCTGGGGCAAACCGACTGAAGTCAGGGAAAGGAGGGTAGGATCCATAATAGCGTAATCCAACGGCGCCCCCTTCCGTTTCATCTCCACGACATTGTCCGCGTTGATGTCCAGACTGCCTGCGTTTTCCCCTGCCAAAATCAGCTGCATCCTGGCTGTCCTTCCCCGATGAAGCCCGAGATCCTGCTGGGCTAATTTTTTGAGGTACTTTTCGGCTCCCTCCCACCCCATTCGCTTCACCAGCAACTGCGGAAAGCGAGCACGACTGGTATCCACCGAAAGCTTTCCCTTCCAGAAAGGGTCCAGTAAATCGTTATAATTCTGTGGAACCTTTTCCGGCGGTACTTTCATGGTGTGATAGACAAAGCTTGCCACAGAGATTCTTGTGGCCGTCCAGTATCCCTCTTTGTCCATATACTCATCGGGAATGCCAGCCCTTTCCGGAGAGATGTAGCGGGCCAGGGATTTCCTTTCCAACGCATATATAGGGCCAAGGGTTGACATGCCCGCCCAGAAAACATCTACGATATATTGCCTCCCTCTGATTTCCATTTGCACGACATTAAAGAGTTGACCTCCCCCTTTTTTCAAGAAACGGACATTCAAGAAGGGATATTTCTTTCCGAACAACTTAGCAATCGCCCTGATTTCCTCTAGGCCGGTGGAGGAATAGAGCATCACCTCTCCCTCTTTCTTGGCGCCTTCGATTAACTTTTGATGTCGCTCCGCCGCCGGTAATTGATTCAGTGGTCCCACGAATTGCTCCATATCAGCCCAAGCCGAGAGAGGTAAGAAAAGGGAAAGAATAAGCACCAGAGATCTCATTTGATTCCTCCTTTAGATGATCTTTTTGCCGCCGGTCTCCCAGCGACTCAACCCGCGGCCTTGCCTTTTGCGGTTCTCGATGATCCTGCGCCACTTTTCCTCATCCGAAAGCATTTCGTGCGGTTGATTCAGGGGATGGGCTGTAATCTGCAGGCGGTTAGTATCCGGATCGTAAAAGTATATGCTTCTTTCTCCCTCAGGTCTGAGCCCGTCATCCGCACGGCTGTCCCCCTGGTTTTTGCCGCCGTACTGGTCGATCAAAGACTGCATCGCATCGAAATCTTCCTGCGTAACGTCCATCGCCATATGACAGCCGCGACCGTGCTTCTTGCTCCGCTCGGACAGCTCCCGGACTTCGATCAGGCCGATCATCTGCCCGTTCTGCACCGGGACCATGGTCTCTTTGCCGCAGGCGATAGGGGAGCCGGCGCCCAGGGCCTTGGTGAAGAACGCCACTGACCTATTCATATCTCGAGTCTCGAATACGGTATGGCTGATGCATTCATAGAGAGGTTCCTTGCGGCGCACGCAGAATTCCAGATGATTTCCATCCGGATCATCAAAATAGATCGAGGCCGCAAGAGGAACATTTTCCGGGTGTTCGACCGG
>JAUXIP010000163.1 GCA_030620935.1 Deltaproteobacteria bacterium
AATAACAAAAACTTGAATTTGGCCTATTTTGTCTTAGACAATAACTTCTCTAACGTGGGCTGGCCGAGATAGGTCTGACTTTGTGGAGTTTCCTTTACCTTCTCGTACTTCTTGGCAGTATCACAAAAACGTACAGAAATACGGGCCTCAATAGTAGGTTAGAAAATTTTTAAGCAGTGTTTTCCCCTCCTCCGCCAGAATGGACTCGGGGTGGAATTGTACACCCTCTATGGGATGGCTTCGGTGGCGCACCCCCATGATGATTTTGTCGGAGGTCCAGGCGCTGACGACAAGCTCAGGGGGCAATCGGCTCGGATCGATGACGAGAGAATGATAGCGCATCCCGGAGAGAGGGTTTTTCAGCGATTGATAAATCGCCTGGGAGTCGTGAATAACGGGTGACAACTTGCCGTGCATGATGTTGGGAGCGCGAACGATGGCCCCGCCGAAGGCCGCCCCGATGCACTGATGGCCCAGGCAGACGCCCAGGGTGGGTATCTTCTCGCCAAAGCGGCGGATGACATCACAGGAGATCCCTGCCTCTTTTGGGGTACAAGGGCCGGGAGAGATGACGATCTTCTCCGGCCTGAGTTCCTCGATCTCCTCCAGGGCGATCTTGTCATTTCTGAAGACCCGCACTTCCACGCCTAATTCACCCAAGTAGTGAAAGAGATTGTAGGTGAAGGAGTCGTAATTATCGATCAGAAGAATCATGACAGTTCAAGTAAAAAGTAAAAGGTAAAAAGTAAAAAGTGGGGTTGGCTTAGCTTTTTCCTTATGTTCGCCTTGTTTTCTGTCTCCAGGTTTCCGCCAATTCAATCGCCTTGAGCATGGCGCCGGCTTTATTCAACGTCTCCTGATATTCGTTCTCGGGGTCCGAGTCCGCCACAATTCCTGCACCTGCATGGATAAAAGCCTTCTTACCTTGCATGACAATCGTCCGAATGACGATGCAGGTATCCAAATTGCCGTTGAAGCTGAAATAACCGATGGCGCCGGCGTAGAGTCCTCGTTTTTCCGGTTCCAACTCGCTGATGATCTGCATGGCTCTGATCTTTGGGGCGCCGGAAACAGTCCCGGCGGGGAAAGAAGAGACAAATAGGTCGAAGGGACTTTTCCCGGGGGCCATCTTTCCGCGGACGTTGGAAACGATGTGAATAACGTGAGAGTAACGCTCGATCGACATCAGCTCGTTGACCTCCACACTTCCGACTTCTGCTACTCGCCCGACATCGTTTCGACCGAGATCGACCAGCATGATATGCTCCGCCTTCTCCTTCGGATCGGCGAGGAGATCGGCTTCCAGTTCCATCTCTTCAGCGGGCGTGGAGCCTCGTCGGCGCGTGCCGGCGATCGGTCGAAGCTCGATGGTATCTCCGGTGAGGCGGACCATGGTCTCAGGCGAGGAGCCGATGACTCTGAGCCCTTCAAGCTCCAGGTAGAACATATAGGGTGAAGGATTGATGTATCTTAGCGCGCGGTAAATTTCGAAGGGGTCGGCTCGAGTCTCAGTTTCCAACCGCTGGCAAAGAACGACCTGGATAATATCGCCGGCTTCTATGTAATCCTTGGCCTTCTGAACCGCGGTCCGAAAGGCTTTCGGGCCCAGGTTGGAGCGGACTTTTTTCTTCCGACCTGCCGGGGTCAGATCTCTGGCCTCTACGCCTTTCGGTTTTTTCTGCAGCGATGAGACCAGCTTTTGGATTCTAGCCGTTGCTTGTCTGTACGCCGCTCTCAGGCTAGTCTTTCGGTTCAGCCTAACATTGTCGATGACTTTGATCGTATGTTTTAGGTTGTCGAAAGCGACCAGGGTCTGGACAAAGACAAAGAAAATCTCCGGCATCCCCAGCGGGTCCCTGTTGGTATTGGGGATATCGTGAAACTGCTCGACCGCGTCATAGGCGACGTACCCCAAGGCGCCGCCAAAGAAAGGCGGAATGCCTTCCACGGTGACAGGGTGGTATCCTTTCAGTATATTCTCCAGGACTCCCAGCGGGCTCTCGTCTGTCAGAGTTCTTCTTTTTCCTTCTTCTATGATCTCGACGTGATTCCCTCGAGATTTAAGGACAAGGTAGGGATGTGTGCCCAAGAAGGAATAACGGGCCCAACGCTCGCTTCCCTCGACGCTTTCCAGAAGAAAAGAGTAACGGTCCCTCTCCAGCCGCTTGAAAAAGGAGAGAGGGGTCTCCAGGTCCATGAGGAGTTCCTGATAGACGGGAATCAGGTTCCCCTGCTTGGCAAGGCGAGTAAATTCTTTGAAGGACGGTTGAATCATCTTTTACGAATACAAAAAGGGCCATAGGATTATCTGCCTATGGCCCTTCCTCTTCAATAGTAAAAAAAAACGACTGGAGTTAGCCACGGGGCAGACGCCGGTTATCTCTCCAGCGCCACCAGACCAAGGCATTCACATTTGTCTCCAGCCGACTCATTAAACAGTTTTTTATCCCATCGATCAGCAAGGGTCAAGAGACATCAGGCTCTACGTCAATAAGTGTGGTTCCTCGGGAGAAAACCTTCCGGCCTGAGAAAGAGGTTCAAATCGTTCAAAATAGTTCAACCCGTTCGATTCGTCAGAAAAAACTTTTGAACCCTTTGAACGGCTTGAACGGTTTATTCTGAGGAGCGGGCCCCCCTGCGCTTCTCTGGAGCACCACACTTTTCGAAATGGAGCGGGATGGTGGGCCGGTTGACAAGCTTCCTGTCCCTAAGATAAGTTAAAACGCCTTTTTGATCCTGTCATTCTTATCCGCCTACGCAGAAGACCCCGGACGTGAGCCCGGGGATGAGTGCGTTGGACGGACCCTCCGTAGCTCGAAGTGCGAAGGAGGGTGAGTTGCTTCGGCGGATTCCGCCGAAGAAATTAAAGATACCACAGGCGTAAGCCCGTGGAGCTTCATCTTCCCCTGATGATCATGTGGGAAGACTTGTTTTCTATGGAGGCGGTATGGTGCGGAGAGAAAAAAAGAACTACATTATCCAGTCGGTTTCCCATGCTCTTGATGTGTTGGAGCAGTTCTACGGCGGTGTGGAAGAGATCGGCGTTACAGAGTTAAGCAAGCGATTAAAGCTGCATAAAAACAACGTTTTTCGTCTTCTCGCCACCCTCGAAGCGCGGGGCTATATCGAGCAGAACAGGACAACGGAAAACTACCGCCTGGGTTTGAAATGTCTCCAGCTGGGTCAGACCTACGTGCAGCAAATGGGGCTGCTTAACCAGGCCAAATCCACGTTAGGAGATCTGGTCAGATCCGCCAAGGAGAGTTCGTTTGTGGCTGTGAGGAAAGGATCCGCAGTCATTCCCCTGGACTTTTGTGAACCTCAGAGCGCCGTGCGCGTAGTCTCGCTATTAGGCTCGACTCTTCCCTTACACTGCACGGCTCCGGGCAAAGTTTTTTTGGCTTTTGATTCCAATGAAGGATTGAACCAGGTTCTTCCTGAAAACCTAGTTCGTTATACGGATAAAACGATTGTTGATCGCCGGCTCCTTCTTGAACAGGTAAAGAGGGTTGGTGAAGTCGGCTATGCTATGGAGCAAGGTGAATTTATGGATGAGGTCATCTCTGTTGCCGTGCCGGTCCATGATTATACCCGAACCCTGGTGGGCAGCCTGGTTATTACCGGGCCCGCGCATCGGTTGACCGACGAGAAGGTTGAAAAGGAAGTGGTTCCGCTCCTTCTCAAGGGAGGCAGTGAGCTATCGAAGCGACTCGGTTATAACGGATAGCGGCAAGCAGTTATTTTTTGAGCGCTCTCTCCACCAGCTCCATCACATCCATGGTCTTGACCTTTTCTTCTACCCCTTTGGCCTTTAGACCATCCTCCATCATCGTCATGCAGTAAGGGCAGGAAACGGCAATGATGTCCGGGTCGGTCTCCAGAGCCTGCTGTACTCTGATGTAATTGACCCGCTGGTCCTTAGGCTCCTCCATCCACATCCGTCCTCCGCCCGCGCCACAACACATCGCGCTGTGGCGGCACGGAGTAATTTCCTGGAGTTGGGCTCCTCGGATTCCCCGGATGATCTCTCGGGGTGAGTCGTAGATCTCGTTGTAGCGGCCGTAGTAGCAGGAGTCATGATAAGTAATCTTGTTGCCGACTTCCTGCTCCAAGACGATCTTTCCCTTGGTGATCAGTTCTTGGACGAATTCGGCCGCATGGATGACCTGGTATTTTCCTCCAAGCTGAGGGTACTCGTTCCTTAAGGTATTGAAGCAGTGAGGACAGTTGGTGAGGATCTTTTTGACGCCGTATTTTTCCAAAATTTCGATCAGGCTCTGCGCCATGGTCTGGTAGAGATATTCGTTGCCGATCCGGCGGGCGGTTTCGCCGTTGCAGAGTTCCTCTTTTCCCAGGATGGCAAAATCGACTCCGGCTTTTTTCAGGATATTGGCAAAGGCCCAGGTGCTTTTTTTGCTCCGGTCGTCAAAAGAGCCGGCACAGCCGACATAATAGAGGTATTCCGCCTCGGGATGATTTGCCAGGCGGGGAATCTCCAGCCCCTTAACCCATTCGTCCCGTTGATCCTGGCTGATGCCCCAGGGGTTGCTTTGCATCTCCATTCCTTTGAAGGTGCGATTCAGCTCGGGGGGGAAACGGGCCTCTTCTTGGACCAGGTGGCGCCGCATATCTACGATCTTATCAACGTACTCGATCATGACCGGGCAGGCCTCTTCGCAGGCCCGACAGGTGGTGCAGGCCCACAGGACATCGTCGTGAATCAGATTCTCGCCTACTATATTGACGCCCTTTTCATTTCCATCCTGGCTTTTTTTGTCGATAGGTTCTTTTTCTTGGCTGTAAAGATAGTCGCGGAGATTGAGCAGGAGCTGGCGCGGCGCCAGAGACTTGCCGCTGGCGGTCGCCGGGCACTCCGCGGAGCAGCGTCCGCATTCCGTGCAGCTATACATATCGAGGACCTGCTTCCACGTGAACTGGTCGATGCGCGAGGTGCCGTAGGTCTCGCTGTTTTCCAGGTCCATGAGACCTAGCGCCCCGGCCGGCTCCAACTTGCGGACGAAAACGTTGGGGATAGCGGTAATACTATGGAAGTGTTTGGAGCGCGGCAGGAGATTCAAAAATGTGAGGATGATCAGGATGTGGGCCCACCAGGAGAGATCGCTCACGATCTTGACGATTGCCGGATCCGACCGGCTCATGAGGCCCCCGACGACGCTGCTGACGATAGCCCATTTCCTTTCGCTTAAGACCAAGGGGTCGGACTGAGTGGCGAAGCGGCCACCATCGTAAAGAAAGTCGGTGACCATCAAGCCGAGGATAAAGAAAAGGATCACCAGCGCTTCCCAGTGCGACTGGCCGGCTAACTTGCTCTCGGCCGGTTTAAATCCAAAAAGACGCAACGGATGGGAGAGAAGCCAGCGGTACAGGGCTATCAGCACGGCTACAATAACGCTGCTCTCCACGAGATCCTTGAGTAGGAGATAAGGGCCGCCTAAGCCGTCCGGGTGAAGTCCCGGAATATAAAAGTGCGGGTTATAACCCTGTCCGAACAATGTAAGGGTCCGGGCGGCGACGATCATAAACCCCCAAAAAATGATGAAGTGCATCAGCCCGGCGGGCTGTTCGCCTCTTAGAAA
>JAUXIP010000302.1 GCA_030620935.1 Deltaproteobacteria bacterium
CATAGTTCGACTGAGGCTCACTCGAAGTCCAGCCCAGAGGCCCTCGAAGGGCAAGCTCACCAGGTTTCCAAAGGGGAGAAGCGGCAGCTCTTCCCTTTGGCCGAACACGGGGAGTCAAACCCCGTGTTCGAAATAATTTGCTCAGAAGTTCTGCCTTGCGTTGAGTCGGACAATCTCCAACACGATCTCCGCCGAGAGATAAAGGTCGTTCAGATTCAGCCACTCTTTGACGGTATGGATCTCGCGCATCCCTGTGGATAGATTGGCGACCTCCAACCCTTTTTGATTCAGAATGTTGGCATCACAACCGCCACCGGTGGCCATCGTTTGGACCTCCAAACCAAGGTGGCGGCCGGCGGTTTGGACAAGCTGCACGATCCTGGAACTATCCGGGACTTCCATTCGGTCATAGTCCCGTTCGATTTCCGCGTCAACAGTTGCTTGCAAGATGGTTCCTCCCGATTGCATTGTATAGCGTGCTGCCGTCTCTTCGAGACAGCGGAACATGTGGCGTGTTTGCGCTTCCAATTTATCCTCGCTGTGGCTCCTTGCCTCGCCTTTAAGAACGACCGAATTGGGAATGATGTTTACGGCCATACCGCCTTGGATCAGCCCGATGTTGGCCGTGGTCTCATCATCGATCCTACCGAGCCTCATTTTGGTGATCGCTTCTGCGGCCACCTGGATGGCGCTGATTCCCTTTTCCGGGCAGACGCCGGCATGGGCCTCCAGGCCGTGAATGCGAAACTGCACGCGATTGGCCGCCGGCGCCTTGGTAAAAAGGAAGCCCACCGAGTCACTGTCTAAGACCAGACCGGTGCGTGCTTTCAGACGAGAGACGTCCAGACACTTGGCGCCGACAAGGCCGACTTCTTCACATATGGTGAATACGATATCAATGGCGCTGCAGGGGAGGCGGCCCTCCTGGATGACTCGAAGCACCTCGCAAATGATGGCAATGCCGCTCTTATCATCACCGCCGAGGACGGTACGGCCGTCGCTGCGCAGGATGTCGCCTTCCAAAACGGGCACTACGCCCTCTCCGGGGACGACGGTATCCATATGCGCAGACAGAAGGATAGGCGGAGACCCTGCTACATTGCCAGGGAAATGGCCGATAAGATTCCCTACGCTGCCGCCGACCTTTTCACCGGCGTCATCGATCCAGACTTGCCCCCCCAGTGTTTCTAATTCTTGTTTGAGCCGCATGGCTATGGTGTGTTCCTTGCGTGAAAGGCTGTCTATCTGCACCAGTTCGATGAGGAGATTCTTTAGCCGTTCTTTCTGAATCATGGAAGAAGCCGCCATGTTTCTACAGTTCGCCGCGAGGCCTTTATAGCTCCAGACCCTTAAGGAGTTGAGTGAATTCGAGGTGGGTAAAAAGCTCGTACAAGTTTTCCCTTCGAGGGCCAGAGTGACGGAGTTGTTCCAACTTTACATCGACCGGGGCATCGGTCTCTACCGTAGCCAATCGGCGGCTTAAGAAGGCTGCCTCCTTGCCGTCCGTGAGCGCCTTACGGATCCGGTTGGTTCCCCTAAGACCGATGCTTTCCAACTCATTCAAATGGTCATAGAGGTTTTCCAAAGATTCAAACTTTTGGATCAAGGCGATGGCCGTTTTCTCGCCAATGCCCTTCACGCCCGGAATATTATCAACGGCATCGCCCATGAGTCCTACGACGTCAACCACCTGTTCCGGCGTGACGCCGAATTTTTCCCTAACGCCTTCGAGCCCGATCCATTTTGCCTTGGCTGTGTCGAGGATCTTTACGCGCTCAGCAACCAACTGCATCAGGTCCTTGTCTCCCGAGACGATAACCACTTCGATTCCGTCGGCGGCAAATCGTCGGGAGAGGGTCGCGATCAGGTCATCCGCCTCAAATCCCTCGAGCTCCATGGGAAATATATCCATAGCATCCAGCACCTTCCGGATATAAGGAAACTGGGGAATAAGGTCCGGCGGGGCTTCGGGTCGGTTTCCCTTATAATCTTGGTAAAGTTCATTGCGGAAGGTCTTGCGTCCGGCGTCCAAAATCACTGCCAGGTACTCAGGCTGCTGATCTTTGAGAAACTTGAGCATCATGTTGGCAAAACCGTAGATGGCATTGGTCGGGAGGCCGGAGGAATTGGTGAGTGGCGGCAGGGCGAAGAAGGCGCGGAAGATATAAGAACTCCCGTCAAGCAGATAAACACAGGGCCGCTGATCCGTCATAGCGAGTTGGTGCCGGTTTTTTTGCGAGAGAAGGCATGAATGGCGTGGCCATAAAACACTTCCGCGCATTCCATGAGCGTCTCCGACAAAGTCGGGTGGGGGTGAACGGATTCGGCAATGTCTCTTGCAGTAGCGCCCATCTCGACGGCCAAAACTCCTTCACTGATGAGCTCGCCCGCACCGGCGCCGACGATGCCGACGCCGAGCACGCGTTCGCTCTCCGGGTCAATGATAAGTTTTGTTAGGCCGTCCGGACGGTCTAAAGTCAGGGCTCGACCCGATGCGCTCCACGGGAATCTAGCTACCGCCACTTTAATGCCCTTTTTCTTAGCTTCCGTCTCCGTCAGGCCGCACCAAGCTACTTCCGGGTCCGTAAAGACGACCGCCGGAATAGTCACATTGTCAAAAGTGCTGGACTCGCCGGTGATAGCCTCGACCGCAATCTTTGCTTCTTTTGTCGCCCGGTGTGCCAGCAGTGCGCCCCCGTTAACGTCGCCGATGGCGTATATCGCCGGGTCCGTAGTCTGCTGACGCGGATTGCACTTGATGAATCCATTGTCGTCCTTGGTCACTTTTGTATTTGCAAGTCCCAAATCGCTATCGTTCGTGACCCGGCCGACACTGACCAAAACCCGGTCGTAAAGCTCCTCTTTCTTTTTCTCTCCCACTTGGAGGAGAACCTTGATTCGCTTTCCCTGGGTGGCCATCTTTAACACCTTGGTGTTGAGTCGAACTTCTTGGAAAGCCTCCTGAGCGTATCGACTCACGGGGCGCGTCAGATCGGAGTCTACTCCCGGCAGGATTGAGCTCATAGCCTCGACCAGAACCACCTTGCTTCCCAGGGTTGCATAAAGCGTCCCGAGCTCCATCCCGATATAACCGCCGCCCACCACCAACAGTTGCTTAGGAATATCCTCTATCTCCAGCGCCTCGGTGGAGGTCATAATCCTCTTGTTGCCCAGGTCAAATGCTGAAGGCAAGGCAGGTTTTGAGCCGACGGCGATGATCGCGTGTTTATATTTGACAAATTTTTGTCCCTCCGTTGTTTCCACCCTGAGCGTCTGAGAATCTTCAAAGTGGCCCCTTCCATGCAGAATCTTGACTCCCTTTTTCTCGCCGAGCCCGATCAGGCCGCGGGCGAGCTTTTCTATGATGGAGTCTTTCCACCTTCGGAGTTTATCCAAGTTGATCTTGGGGGAGGCGAAAGTGATCCCCCTGTCTTTCGATAGCTTCGCTTCCGTGATCAGTTGAGCTGCATGGAGCAGGGCCTTGGAGGGGATGCAGCCGCGGTTCAGGCAGACTCCACCCAGACGTTTGTCCTGCTCCACGAGCAGGACTTTCTTCCCCTTATCCGCGGCGTAAAAAGCAGCGGCGTAGCCGCCCGGGCCGGCGCCTAGAACGACGATTTCAGTCTGAAGCGGTTCCGTCATCTATATTCTCCTACCAGTGCAGTTCCTTTTCTTTCATGTTTTCGAGAGTCTCAATAAAGACTCGGATCAAGCGGACGGCGTCGGCGCCGTCGATCACCCTATGGTCATAGGAAAGGCACGCGGGAAGCATGGTCCGTGTCACGACTTTTCGTTCTCTTGCCACAGGCTTTGGGAGCCCCTGCCCCAATCCCAGTATGGCTACCTGGGGTTTGTAGACGACGGGGGTGAAATGGCGACTGCCGATGCTGCCTTGATTGGAAAGAGTAAATGTACCGCCCTGCA
>JAUXIP010000110.1 GCA_030620935.1 Deltaproteobacteria bacterium
AGGTCCAGAAGACCAGGGGGTGGGTTGATGATGATTTTGCCTCCAGGGCGATCGATCTTTTCGATGACTTCTTTGACTGCGGGGATAAGATACTCCTTGGAGGCTCCGGCGACGACATAGAGGTCTCCTCCCTCCTTGGACCAGATGCGCGTGACTTTTCCGATCCACTTTCCTTTGGTGTCGAAGACGTCAAGGCCGACGGCTTGATAGTGATAATACTCACCTCGCTCTAGGGGTTGAAGGGTCTCTTCCGCAACGGAGAGAGTCGAGCCGACCCACTGTTCGGCTTGCTCAATGCTTTCGACTCCTTTTAACTTGAGCAGGAATTGGTCCTTGTGAGGGCTGCTCGATTGTAGAATGTGAGGGAAAGAGCTTCCGTCTTTCTCGAGAAAGATCTCTTGGCCTGAAGAGAGGAGGGTAGTCTGAGGATTGTGGGGTTTTAACTTCAGCCGCCCGTCGATCCCGTGGGTGGTGACGATCTTCCCTAAGGGAACACGCCGCTCAGACACTTTTTTTTCGACAAGGATCGTTACTGTTCTTCCACGATCTCGAGAACGACTTTTCGATTGGTCCTGGAGGTTGCGGCATTCAGAATGGTCCGAATCGATCGCGCCGTTCGTCCTTGCTTTCCAATGATTCTACCGAGGTCTTCTTTGGCTACTCTAAGCTCAATGACCGAAGCGGCGTCTCCTTGGGTCTCTTTGACCTCCACGGCATCGGGATTGTTGACCAGGGATTTGGCCAGGTATTCAACCAGTTCTTTCATGAAGGAGGTAACCTCCTGTCCGTAGATTTATGCAGGTTGCTGTGAGCCGAGTTTTTCAGCACTGTGATAGCAACAAACAACTAGGAACCGCTTTTTTGTACCTTCTTTACGAGCTCTGAGACTGTCTGCGACGGCTTGGCGCCCTGTTTAATCCATTTGTCTGCTTTCTCTTTGTCGAGTTTGATCCCGCCGGAAGCAGCTTTGGGATTGTAGGTCCCGATTTGCTCGATGTACCTTCCATCTCGCGGCGAGCGGGAGTCGCTGACGACGATCCGGTAAAAGGGTTTTTTCTTAGCTCCGTGTCTACTTAGTCGAATTACTACGCTCATAGTTATCCTTTTCTAGCAGGCAGAGCAGCCTGTCAATATAGTGTTTTTAGCACTTCGTTACTGGAAAGGATTGGCCATTCGGCCAAACAAAGCCCGGGGGCCCAATTTGTTGACTCTTTGCATCATTTTTTTCATCTGTAAATATTGCTTCATCAGGCGATTGACTTCCATTACGGTTGTGCCGCTTCCTTGGGCGATTCTACGGCGGCGGCTCCCGTTCAAGATGGCCGGGTTGCGCCGTTCCCTTGTAGTCATGGAATGGATAATAGCCTCGACGTGCTTCAGCTCGTTTTCGACCTGGCCGAGGTCTGTCTTTTGAGTCAGCTTCTTGGCGCCGGGAATGAGATCCATCAAGTCCCCTATGGAGCCCATTTTCTTGATCTGTTGAAGCTGGTCCAGAAAATCCTCCAAGGAGAATTCGGACTTTTTGGTTAGTTTCTCCAGCCGCACGGCTTCTTTTTCTTCATAGGCACTCTCGACCTTTTCGATCAGAGAGAGGACGTCTCCCATGCCAAGGATTCTCGAAGCGAGCCGGTCAGGATAAAAAGGCTCCAGCGCGTCAAGTTTTTCACCCGTTCCCGAAAAAAGGATCGGTGTCCCGACCATCGTCCGCATCGACAATGCGGCGCCCCCACGCGCATCACCATCCAGCTTGGTCAAAATGATGCCGGTCATATCGAGCCATTCATTGAAGCCCTGGGCCTGATTGACGGCATCCTGGCCGGTCATCGCGTCCGCGACCAAGAGGATATGATGGGGGCGTAAAGCCTCCTTGATTGATTTGAGTTCCTGCATTAGCTTGGTGTCGATATGAAGCCTTCCGGCGGTATCGATCAGCAGGATATCCCGGAATTGTCCCTTGGCCTCTTCCAGCGATTCTTGGCAGATGACTACCGGAGGTGTGTCGGGATGGGAGTCGTGGACCGGCAGGCCAAGCTCCCGACCAAGGATCTGCAATTGCTCTATGGCAGCTGGTCGATAGACATCGGCGGGCACTAAATAGGGCTTTCTTTTTTTCTGTTTTTCCAGGTATCCGGCCAGCTTGGCCAGGGTAGTTGTTTTCCCCGATCCTTGTAGACCAACGAGCATGATGACAAGCGGCGGTGCTCCGTTGAGATCGAGATCAACGTGTTCTCCCCCCAAGAGAGAGGTTAACTCTTCTTTGACGATTTTGATGAACTGCTGATCCGGGGTGAGGCTCAAGAGGACGTCTTGGCCCAGGGCTTTGGTCTTGACCGAATCGAGAAAGTTTTTGGTTACTTTGAAATGAACGTCGGCTTCGAGCAGGGCCAGACGGACTTCACGCAAGGCCTCCTCGATATTCTTTTCGGAGATTTTTCCCTGACCTCTAAGCCTTTTAAAAGTCAGCTCCAGTTTGTCGGTTAGGCTCTCGAACATGTCCAGGATCAGGCTAAGGTATTATATTTCAAGGAAAAAATTCACTCCACACAGGATAATATAAACTATTTTTTTGTCAAGGAGGGCAAAAGGGAGATGGACCCCCGACCCGCCGGCCTTCACTGGCTAGCGGGTCGGGAGAGATGAGACTAAAGGAGTTACATCATGCCGCCCATGCCGCCCATTCCACCGCCTGGAGGCATAGGTGGCATCGACGACTTATCTTCCGCCTTCTCCGCCACCATGGCTTCGGTGGTCAGAAGGAGTCCGGAGATGGATCCGGCATTCTGTAGGGCGGTACGAACCACCTTCGTGGGGTCGATAATACCGGCTTTCATCAGGTCCTCGTATTCCTCAGAGGCCGCGTTAAAGCCAAACGATCCTTTGCTCTCTTTCACCTTCTGCAGGGCGATCGAGCCGTCTACGCCGGCATTGACGGCAATGCGTCTCAGAGGTTCCTCCAAGGCGCGCCGTACAATATTGACGCCCCAGCGCTCGTCTTCAGGGACCTTAAGCTTTTCCAGCATGGCCGCCGATCTGAGCAAGGCGACCCCTCCGCCGGGGACAATACCTTCCTCAACCGCAGCCCGCGTTGCATGGAGGGCATCCTCCACACGGGCCTTTTTCTCTTTCATCTCTACCTCGGTGGCCGCGCCTACGTTAATCACGGCAACCCCACCGACGAGCTTGGCGAGGCGCTCTTGGAGTTTTTCACGATCGTAATCCGACGTGGTGTCGTCGATCTGCGCGCGGATCTGCTTGATCCGGCCTTCCAGGTCGGCCTTCTTCCCCGCCCCGTCCACGATGGTCGTATTGTCTTTGTCCACCACGATCCTCTTAGCCCGGCCGAGGTCCTGGAGCGTGATGCTTTCCAGTTTGATACCCAGCTCTTCCGCGATAACTTTGCCGCCTGTGAGTATGGCAAGATCTTCCAGCATGGCCTTTCTTCGGTCGCCGAAGCCCGGCGCTTTCACGGCAACGCAGTGGAGGGTCCCGCGAATCTTATTGACCACCAAAGTAGCCAGCGCCTCTCCCTCGATATCCTCGGCGACGATGACGAAGGGTTTGCTGGTTTTGGCGATCTGCTCGAGGACCGGCAAAAGATCCTTCATGGAGCTGATCTTTTTCTCATTGAGAAGAAGGTAGGCGTCTTGAATAACGCACTCCATTCTTTCCGGATCAGTGACAAAGTAAGGAGACAGGTACCCCCGGTCAAACTGCATCCCTTCGACCACTTCGAGTGTCGTCTCCAGTCCTTTTGCCTCCTCTACGGTGATGACCCCTTCTTTTCCGACTTTGTTCATTGCTTCCGCAATGACATCCCCTATGGTCCGGTCATTGTTGGCTGCGATCATGCCTACCTGGGAAATTTCCTTGGGATCTTTGGTGGGCTTCGAGAGATTCTTGAGTTCGTCGGTAATCGCTGCGACCGCCTTATCGATCCCGCGCTTGAGGGACATGGGATCATGACCGGCCACAACCATTTTGACCCCCTCGGCGTAGATCTGGCGAGCCAATACGGTAGCCGTAGTGGTTCCATCTCCCGCGACGTCGGAGGTCTTGCTCGCGACCTCCTTGACCATCTGGGCTCCCATGTTCTCGAACTTGTCTTCCAACTCGATTTCTTTGGCTACCGTGACTCCGTCTTTGGTCACAGTGGGCGCTCCAAAGGATCTATCCAAGACTACGTTGCGTCCCTTGGGTCCCAAGGTGACGGTCACTGCATCGGTGAGGAGATTCACTCCCTTTAGAATCGCATCCCGAGCCTCTTGATTAAATTTCACTATCTTAGCTGCCATCGTTTATCCTCCTAAGCCTTTCTTTCTATTTACTTTTCGATAACGCCGAGGATATCGTCCTCGCGCATAATCAAATGCTCCTCGCCGTCTATGTTTATCTCTGAGCCGGAATATTTGCCGAAAAGCACCCGGTCATTGACCTTGATGTCCAACGGGGTGATTTTTCCGTCCTCGTTCACCTTGCCTTTGCCGACGGCAACCACTCGGCCTTCCTGCGGCTTTTCCTTGGCCGTGTCAGGGATGATGATTCCCCCTTTAGTCTTTTCCTCTTCTTCAATCCTCTTTACAATAACCCGATCCTGCAAGGGCCTTATTTTCACTTCCCTTCTCCTTTCTGACGTGTTTTATAAGCTACTGAATTCAAATACAAACCGTCTAGCAAACCGTGTTTAATCCAGCCGGTGGCTGGATGAACGGCCTATATTTAAGCACAATTTTTTTTATGTCAAGCTACTAACGGAAATACTGAGGAGATATGGAATGTCTCCGCTCATTGCTACTAATACATGCTATGGACAAAAGCAAGGGCGGAGGTCAGATTTTTTGTTTTTTTGACTCTTCTTCAAAATATTTTCGATATAGGATGTCCCACTCTCTGCTCCCGAGCGGTATCGGACGGGAGAGAGATTGGATTTTTTGCCGCACGACGGCATCCAGACGATCCTCGCGGTTGAAGAACTCGGTGAGCACGCTCTTGGTCCCTGCCAGGGCGCGGGCCTCATTGGGAAAATCCACCGCGTCCGCTTTCCATAAACCATCTATGATCAGATGGGCCAGATGGGAAATTCGGTTGTCCGAGAGTCGGCTCATAGAATAAATCCCTTTTTTTCAGCCAGCTTCTTTTTGATAAGAAGGAACATCTTATAGTGGTCCATTTCCTTGACTTGGGTAGCGTGAGAAGCGAGCATCTTGCGCGCTTCCTCCTCGATGACCTCCTCCTCGTGAAAATTTTGCTCGATAATATTTTTTATCTTCGCTCGTATAGCCGGCTCCTTTGTTTTTAACACTATGAGCTCTTTGGAGTAGTAATTCTTAAGGAGTCGATCCGTCAATCTATCGAGCTGTTCCGATTTGATTTTCATATCTCCGAGGTTGTGAAGAAATCTGTGGATAATCTGGGGAGGTCCTGTGAGAACGGTCGGTAGAATCTGAATCTGTGTGGGCCCCCTCTGTTCTCTATCGATCTTGTCTGCCAAAGTCAACTCTGAAAAAAACTTCTTAAGAGACTAGATACAAGGCTGATTTGATGACGCGAACTACTTGTACTTACTGGGTGTTTTTGACAATATGCTCAACAAGTGGATAGCCTGATAGGCCGGCTTGAAAAGCAAGAAAACGGGTTTATCCACAGGTAGGCAAGATAAAAAAAGTCTCAACTGTGGGGATCTTTGTTTCAGGCTGTGGAGGAAATGGTTGGAGTTGATTAAACCGGCGCCCCTGATAAAAGGCGACAAAATCGGTGTTATAGGGCCTTCCGGGTCTGTTCAGAATGAGCAGCTCATGGCAGGGGTGGATGCCCTTGTCCGGGCCGGCTTTAGCGTTGAGCTGGATCAGGGGGTCCGGGAGCGCAAGGGGTATCTGGCCGGAAATAAAGAGGGGAGGGCAAAGAGCCTGCAAAACTTTTTTCATCGGGAGGACATCAGCGCGATCTTCTGTTCCCGCGGGGGGTTTGGTTCGGTCCAGCTTCTTTCCCTGTTGGATGCCGAGGCGATCCGCCTTCACCCGAAGATTTTTGTCGGCTACAGCGATATCAGTATTCTTCTCAATTGGTTCCTTCAAGAATGTCGCATGGTGGCTTTCCATGGCCCCATGGTCGCTATGGAAATAGCGCAGGGCTTGAGAGGAAGGAGCGAGGATTTTTTTTGGGGCACGCTTTTAGGGGATAAAAGGCAGTGGCAGATCGAAGGTTCCGAGACGATTCGACCCGGCGTGGGAGAGGCAGAGATGGTAGGGGGATGTCTCTCCATCGTCGTCACGACCCTGGGGACTCCCTACGAGCTCAAAACCGCCGGAAAGATTCTTTTTCTCGAGGATATCGGCGAGAGGCCGTATCGTATTGAGAGGATGCTGACCCACCTCCAAATGGCGGGGAAATTGGAGGGCATAGCCGGTTTGGTTTTTGGGAGTTTTACCGGTTGCGAGGGAGAGCCGGAGCGAGGTCTTGGAGAAATCATTCACGACCTTTTTCGCGATGCCCCCTATCCTGTGGTCACAGGTCTTCCCGCAGGCCACGGAAACGAGAACCTTATACTCCCTTTTGGAGTGAAAATGGCGTTGGATGGAGAGGCAAAGAGGCTTTCATTGCTGGAGTCTCCGGTCAGCTAGTCGTCGTCTAGGCAGCCAATTATGAATTTTCGTCCCGTAGAAGAAGCTTTTCAAGAAGCAATTTCCCAGGGTGTTTTTCCAGGCGCGGTCGTGTTGGTGGGGAAAGAAGGCCGGGTGGTCTTCGAGAAGGCATTCGGGTTTCGCTCGCTTTTGCCGGTCAGAACCCCTATGGAGTTGGCTACGATTTTTGATTTAGCCTCCTTGACCAAGTCTCTGGCAACTGCGCCGGCCATCATGCAGCTCGTCAAAGAGCGAAAGATCCGCCTGGAAGATCGAATGACCCGCTTTTTTCCCAATTTCGGTGTCTTTGGCAAGACCCACATCA
>JAUXIP010000359.1 GCA_030620935.1 Deltaproteobacteria bacterium
GGCCGTAATTAAACCGGCTTCCGTAGCACATCCCCACAACGTAGGAACTTTAATGTCGGAAGAAAACCACATCCATACATTTCCATGATCTTCATCCGGGCAATCAAAGGTATTATTGGAAATGCCATGCTTTGCAGAATCAACACCCGTGATTAGAGCGGCATGGCCTGGGTAGGTCAATGTGGGGAATGCACATTTGACTGCATCCGCATAGCTTCCCTCGGTTAAAAAACGACGGATAGTCGGAAGTTTTAAAGCATATTTATCCGCTCCAAAAATATAGTTAGGATTAAGCCCATCTACAGAGATAACAAACAGGTTGGGAATATTGCGATTGCTTTTTGATTCCATGATTGTATTCTTTCTTTAAAAAGTGTCGATTGTCCCTAGCGAAAGTATACAGGCAATTTAGAACTTCTCCCGCATTTTGACAAGATCACCCTTTTGATCAACTCTTATTCAGGAGCAATCATGAATAACATAATCGATAGCCAAATAAATCTTTGTTGCCCACTAAAAAGATGTCCTTTCTATTAATGTGTCCAATTACACAAAAGTACCAAAACCGTCATAGAGTGGCTAGCCTAGCGCCTTGGCACGGTCTATATTATTTCGCAGTGTAGTTTCTACAACTCGTTTAGTTTCAGCGACTTGAAGCATCTATAGACGATGAAGAGTTTTTATTGATAATACTGTTGTTTTACGAATCCTATGACGGTTGTAGTACTTTTGTGCGGTTTTACCCTCATCGGGCCGACCGCTGCATCGGGTGTTGTTTCCTATACCAGAAACCGCCTGTGCTGACAACGCCATTGTGGCGGCGCACTGCGGAAAGGGTTGGAAACAGCTCCTGAAAGAAGCCCTCGCCGAGGCGCTTGACGGGATAGAGGACGTCTTCATTTCCCTTGATACGGACATGCTCGATCCGCCCTATGCGCCGGGAAGGGGCACGCCCAAGCCGGGCGGACCGTCCGGGAACTCTTCCCGATGTTGCGTGCCGTGGCGGCCAACACCAACGTGGTGGGCATCGAAATGGTCGAGCTCAACCCGCTGGGAGGATAGGACGTTCAGACGGCATTTTAGCGTTGACACTCGGGATCGCAACCCCTGAAAACGCCCTTGGGGCACCCCTCGCTGGCGGTGAGGGCTGCGGCCCCAGGGCTCAGGAGCAGCCCGCCGAAGCGGCTCGCAGCAAGGCGTAGCGCGGCCTGGACAGGCGATAAGAAGTTCCTTTTGGGCGGGTAGCCCCAACACCTTCAGGAAGCCCTAATTGAGCCCTAAATGGAGCCTTTTCCTTAGCTCTTTTATTCACCGAAGCTCCCTACCTCCGCGGCGCACGAGTCGACCGGGCCAAATGCGCCGCTTTCCTCCCACCAGCGAAATCGAGTTGGAGCAGCGGCAGGAGAATCTCTCGCCAGTCATCAATCGCGCCGTTGACGCCGCCTATTTCCAGTATGTCGTCGCCGTAGTGAATTTCGAGCTTCTCATCGCAGCATCCGCACTTGAGCAGGTAGCGCGGGCCTCGCCTCTCTCGGCGTTTCTTGTGGTATGTTCGAATCTGCGGTTGTCCGAAACGGGATGTATCGTACACCTGGTTGGATCTTCTGAGAACCTTCATGGCTTTCCCCTGATCCTGATCTGTTAGCCCTTCTCCTTGAGCATGCGTGGGTATTCGTCATGTGTCCCGATCCACACCCAAGAGAAATCCTCGCCATCCTGGACCGCAAGCGCCCGGTGACGGAGCCCAGCTCTGACTGACCAAAGGTTTCCTACCTTCTTGAAATGAAGGGACGGATGCGAGGGATTGTTCTTGAGCAGCTCGAAGTTCTTTTTCGCTACATTTTGAACGGCTTCAGGGAGCGTATTGAAGCACCGTCAGAATCGGTCTGTTGCCCGATGCATCTACAGTCCCTTGAGTCCTCCGCGGGACTTCTCCTCCAGGGCTTCCTTCACTAAGAAGTCCAGCTTTCCTGACTGTGAGTCCGCCTCGATCTCCTTGTCCCAACGGTTCCAATCTCGTTCCAGAAACCATGTTCTGAGATGCCCGTATTCCTCCTGAGACAGGGATTCAATCTCGGCTTGGATTTTCTGCAGCTTGGCCATGTCTAACCTCTTCAGTTACCTGCCGGCTTCACATGAGACCTGCGGCCAGATGAGGAAGCTTCTCAATGGGCCGCCGTTCAGGTTAGTAACTATCTATCACATTTGCCGATAGTTCGTCTCGTCAGATACGTCGATGCATGAGGCGCACAGCAACACCATAGTCTGTCATCCGAAACCAAAGAAGGTTCCTGACACCTTTTTCCCTTTCCCAGCGGTCCGAAAAAGACTCCCGACCCCTCGACCCGTTTTCCGGATTCTGATGGGATGAAGAAGTAAGGTGTGGCAGGCCGGCAAGCGCATAGCGAGCGCGGGGGCTCAAGGGGCATCGTGGAAGGATAGCCTGCCACCCGGCCCAGCGGCCCCGAAACGCCTCGCCAACCACCGAAAATTCAAGATCCAGGACCTGACCCAGGCAAACCGCCCCGCGCAAATCTTTCGGCCATCCGGAATTCAAGATTCAAGCCTTGATCCCAACCACACAGGTGCAAGGTCAAGCAATGACCCCGTCCCCTTCTTGTCCCCGTGCGGCCGAAGAGTCGACCGTCTGCTCTTGATTATTGCTTTTCACTCAAGAGGGCGCTCAGCCTTCGATAGTTCTTGGGGCTCGCGGTAGCCCGCAGGAACTGTTGAAATCCCTTCAGCGAGAGTGCTTCTGCGTCCCTGAGCTCGACCACCGGATGCCCCGCAAGCCTGCTCCAGAGAGCGGGTGCCGATTCGTCTCGGCAGACCAGATAGACCTTCTCCGCGAACGAGCTCTTCCAGCCTTCCTCTATCTTCGCCATTGCCGCTTGATCGAGATCGCCGACCCTGAGCGATTCCGGCAGCTCCTGGCCGGCACGATCACGCAACTCGACGATTTGCCTCTCGATCAGGACGTTGAGATCCGTGGCGCGGTCCCGCGCCGCCGTCACTTCATGGTAGAACCCTCCGCCGAACAGCAGGAAGAGATGGACGTGACGATCCGTCACAATCCCTGCGATTTGCTTGACCAGAGCGGTCATCTTCACCTCGGCGGCCCAGAGGATGCAGGTCCGGTAGTCAACCAAGAAGATGACGCATGGGAGGCTCTCGGCGATGACCGCCCGAATTCTCTCAGGCGCGACCGGCTCGCCGTATTGCACGCGCACGAACAGCACGGGGTGCATCCACCGATTCAGTCGGCCTTTTATCTGAGCCAGGGTCTCCCCCACA
>JAUXIP010000131.1 GCA_030620935.1 Deltaproteobacteria bacterium
ACCCCATAGATCTTTCCCTGGTAGGTATTGGCGCTGATCGGGGCTTCGAGAAACTTTTCTCGCACCTCGGCAGGGAACCACCGGTCTAAAGGAAGAGCCCAGCCGGCGGCTGCGAACTCTGCCGGCCAGATGACGTCCATAAAAAAGACGTCTAAAGTCGGATCTCGATTCTTGAGCTTCTGAGTAAGCAGGTCATGGAATTCCGTCGAGGATTGAGGACCGACCTCGCGGACGATCTTGATGCCGGGATTTTGCGCCTCAAAATCGGCAATCGCCTGATTCCAGACCGACGGGATGTGAGGCTTCCAGGTGACGAAGCGGATCTCGGTCGCACCGGCGGCGGAAGAAAAGGGAAATAAAAGACAGAAAAGGACGGATATTCCGGCAAGTCTTTTCACGGGTGGGTTGGAGTTCGTTTCAATCGCCTTTCTCTACTCTCTTTTCGCCTAAAATCAAATGATATCGACCACGGGGCTTGGAACCCCGCAATCGACCAAAGGGAAGAGTTACCACTTCTCTCCTTTGGAAACCCCATCGGTTTTGTGCCCGCGGCAAGCCACGGGGTATATTATCAACCCGTCTCCGCGGCCGTCGATTCGGCTTTTTCCCAATAGGCGAGCCGCTCAAGAAGATAAGGCTTATTCTGTTCAAAGACCTTCGCCTGGGCTTGGACAACGGCTTCCGCCTCAGTCGAACTCATGTTCATGACCTGCTGGCAGTGACTCTTTGTCCGGCCGAAATAAAGCGGCGTGATGATATCGACCAAACGCCGTCGGTTCCTCTGCCACAGCCGGTAGACGCAGGCAAAATCGTATAGAATCTTGCTCCAGAGATCCGGGGTGATTTCATCCTCTTTGTTGGCCTCCCAGTTTTTGTGGACGTTTTGCAGCTGCGCCATATTTTCCGGATTCAGTATCTGCTCGTACATCGGACGGAAATGATTGAAACCTTCGATGAATTCCGAGCGCAGCTTGTTCAAACTCACAGGCACGGCTTCCAACTCAGATTCCTGCTCTTTCTTCTTGTTGTTGATAGGAACAATCCGCAGCGGATTATCACGACGCCAGTTGTGCTCATACTTGCCCATGAGATAGAAAAGCGTGCTGACGACCTGTTGAAACATCGGTCCCAGATCGGCGGCGGGATCTTTGGCATCATGGACTTTAGTCCCCAGATAAGTCTGGGCGATCTTGTTTCCCTCATTGATGGCGCAGGTGCTCATCCAGATGTCGATCCCAAACCGGGCGGTATCCGTATCCCAGACATCCTCTTTCATGTAAAAGGCGGCCAGCTCCGGAGAGAAACCAAAATCACCACCTATGGGTTGGCGCACATCGATCCCATACAGGGCCCGCGTCATAGGATAAACGATATGGTTCGTGATCGTGCCGTCAAATTTATGCCTGCGGTAAAAGGGAACAACAAATCCCGCGGTCTTGTCCAGGACCGGTTCCACCAGGAGCTTGATCCAGTCAGGGGTGATGCTGCGCAGATCCGAGTCGACGACGGCCACCGCCTTGACCTTGAGAAGGGTCGCGACTTCAAAGATCGCACGGAAAGAGGTCCCCTTTCCCGGCATGCCGCGGTAGATGGTAACCCGCTTCTGGACCTCGTCGGGGCTGGGCGCATCATAGGCCCGCTCCCTGGTATCATCTAGAGAGCCCCCGTCGGAAACAAAGACGGCACATCGGTATTTAGGAAAATGCCGAGCCAGCCCTTTACTGGCCTGCTCGATAACATAGCCAATCGTATCTTCATTGTTGAAACAAGGTATTCCGACCAGGATGTCGACACTCTTGATCTTGTTGATCCACATATGGACATTTTCCCTGAGTGCCGACGGATATTTCTTTATGATCATTACGGATCTTTCCCCTCCTCCTTCATGGTTCGAGAACCAACAAAAAATCGCTCCCGACGGCTCGCGGGAATGATTTGGTGGACTTTATCGATGCAGTCCAAGCCAGAAGCTTCCCTTAAGGATTTCTCGGTAGGGCTTTGTATTGAATCCAAACTGGTGAAACGTGCCTCCCCCTGCGCAAAAGCCGCTTTGCATGTCCACGACCAAGAGTACGGGTCTGATCCTCATCTCAGCTCCTTATGCAAGCTATCCCACCAATACCAGCCGGAGATCCATCACGTTCGTAAAAGTCGGCCCGGTGAGGAGCAAATCCCCAAGCGGCTGAAAGAAATGATAGGAATCGTTGTCTCGGAGGTATTGCTCGGCCTCCAATCCTTGCTTCCTCGCCCGCGTTACCGTCTCTCCATCGGCAATCGCGCCGGCTGCCTCCGTCGGGCCGTCGGTGCCGTCAGTAGCGCCGCTAAAGACAACCACCTTATCCATTCCGTCGATAGCCGTCGCCGCCGCCAAGGTAAATTCTTGATTGCGTCCTCCGACCCCCCGGCCCTGGATGGTGACCGTGGTCTCGCCGCCGGATATGACGCATGCGGGCTTCCGAACAGGACCGCCGCTGCTGAGGATTTCCTTGGCAATCGTGGCGTGAACATTGGCCGCCTCTTTCGTCTCTCCTTCAATAATGCTGGAAAGGATGAGGCTGTGATAGCCCAGTTCCTCGGCCTTCTGCTGGGCGGCTTTGACGGCGAGGCTATTGTTTCCGATGATCACGTTGCGGACTTTGTGAAAGAAGGGGTCATGGGCTTTGGGAGTTTCTTCTATTTCGCCCTTTGCGCCCTTTTCCAGAAACCCGGTTACGACCGATGGCACTTTTTCGCTGACACCATACTTGTCCAAGACCTGCAAGCAATCGTTGAACGTGGACCGATCGGGGACCGTCGGGCCTGAGGCGATGCAATCCAGATCATCGCCGATGACATCGGATAGAACGAGCGAAATCAAAGTGGAGGGACAGGCCAGCCGGGCCAGCCGTCCTCCCTTGACCTGCGAGATGTGTTTACGGACTGCGTTGATCTCATGGATGGTCGCGCCGCATTCCAGGAGGATCTTTGTCGTTTGCTGCTTGTCCGCCAGCGTCAACCCCTCGGCCGGGCAGGGCAGCAACGCGGAGCCGCCTCCGGAGATCAAACAAAGCACTAGATCTCTTTCTCCAGTATCTCTTAACAGTGCGATGATCTCTTCGGTTCCTCGCACTCCGGCATCGTCCGGTAACGGATGCCCTGCTTCGTTGACTTTAATGATGTTCAGTGGAAGCGCATGGCCGTATTTGACGTTGATGACACCGCCCTTCAAACGATCGCCCAAAAGCTCGGCAAGGATTTCCTCGATTGCCTGCGCCATCCTCGCCGAAGCCTTGCCTGCCCCGATGACATAGACGCCATCAAAATCTGAGAGACCGTACCCCCGCCCTTCAATCTGAAGGACCCCATCCCTGGTTACGACATGTCGTCGGATAGCATCGGCCGGATCCGCAGCCGCCAATGCAGCCTTATAAATAACCATGGCATCTTTTCTTAACTCCGGCAGGCCCTTCATCCATTTATCAGCTTACCGAATCGTCTACTCAATAACAAACCAACTTTTACGGTAATGAAACAGACATCTTCTCTAGCTGGATCCTTCCTGAGCCGAATCCCTACTTTGCTTTTGACATCGGCCTTCCCCGGTGCTTAATTAGGGGAACTTTTTTGGCTGGCAAGCTCGGCACTACTCCATTTCACAGAAAGGTAGACAAAAATGAATATTCTGGGCTGGGGAGTCATTGCCGTTTACATCGTAATGATTGTTGGTGCCGGAGGGGTCTTGGGTCGGTCCACGCGCTACCAAGATGGGCGTAGTGGCCGGCGTTGTTCTCAATTTGGCGCTCTGGCAGTTTACCGAGATTTCGTGGCTTTGGTGGAATCTCACCGGATTCGCAGCCACGGTTTTTGTGACAGCAGTTTTATCCGGATGGGACAAAGGCCCGCTCAAGGAAGTCTCTTCGGGCTCCGCCGAGGCTAGCCGCATCAACTGGCCGAGGGTCTACGTTTGGATCGCTATCTACTTTTTCCTGATTGTAGGGCTCTGCCGCGTTATCGAGGCAACGACTTACTAAGGACTTCACTAGTAAGTCGTTGACATAGGGCAACCGAGGGGCGAGGCGCTGTAGAGCGCGGGCACGAGAGCGTACAGGTTGCGTTCCCTTCGACAGGCTCAGGATGGTGAGCAAAGTCGAACCACAGGCCCCGGCCTGGGGAGTAACCACCCTCGGAGTGGATGGGGCGGTGGCCGACAAGGCACAGGCTTAGACATTCGGCTGAGCTCAGTCGATGCCTTGCCCGCGCTCGGGCCTCGACGGTGAGCTCGGGCCGAACCGAAGGGCTCGGCCCGAGTGGTGCCGGACGTTCTTGTCGATTGCAGACGTTGCGGAGTTCTGAGCTACCTCCCGGACCTTTTGTTCGATGGATTCGCCGACTTCAGGTAGCGGTAGTAGTCGTTGTCTGTCGTGAGCACCAAGACGGAGTCCTCGTTTTGACCCTCCTTGAAGGCTTCGAGCGTCCGAGAAAATGCATAGAACTCAGGGTCCAGGCCATAAGCCTTGCCGTAGACACTGGTCGCTGTAGCGTCCGCCTTACCTCGAATCTCTTGCACCTTGCGATAGGCGACAGAGCGGATCTGGCGGAGCTCCTTTTCCATAGTGCCCAGGATCTCAGCGCTCCGTCCCTCCCCTTCTGACCGAAAGCGGGCCGCAATTCGCTTCCGCTCGGAGATCATGCGGGTGTAGACTTTTAGCCTGACGCTCTCCACGTAGTCGAGGCGCTTGATACGGACATCCACCACCTCGATCCCGTACTGCGGGGTGATCTTTTGCACCTCGAGCAGGATGGCCCGGGTGATCTCCTCACGTCCAAGGGCGATCTCCTTCTTGAGCTCTTCCACCACCTCCTTGGGGGCTTCTTTGAGAACCTCACCCTTGGGGGTCTCCCAAGAAGAGCTCCGAACCAACTCAACCAGAGGATTAGAAGAGACCGCGTCTCGTATGACGGAGTCAATGATGTCATCCAGACGGGACTGGGCCCCGCGCTCCGTCGCTACATTCTCCAGAAACTTCCGTGGATCAACGATACGCCATCGGGCGGTAGCATCCACCTTGATAAACTCGCGCCCGGCCGTGGGGATCTCGTTGGGGTCGCCATCCCAGATAAGGAGGCGCTTCTCAAACTGACGGACGTCCTGGACAAAGGGGAGCTTGTAGTGCAAGCCTGCCACCTTAACTGCGTCCCCGACGGGCCGGCCGAACTGCACGATGACCGCCTGCTGCCCTTCTTCCAGCGTGTAGAAGGAGCCGGATACAACAAGAAAAATCACTACGGCCAGTATTCCTAACGTGTACTTCATGGTCGTATTCATGGCTATTTCCCCTCCTTTAGCGGCCTCGGGACTTGACCCGAATCTAGAGAGAGCCAGGGGACTAACGCCTTCTGTTCACTGTCCACAATGTAAAGACCCTTTGCCTTGGGTAGGATCTCGCTCATAGCCTCCAGGTAGAGACGGCGTCGGGTAACCTCCGGCGCCCGCTGATACTCCTTGAGCACGGCTCGGAAGCGGGTGGCCTCTCCCTGAGCCCGATTGATCCGCTCCGTGGCGTAACCTTGAGCCTCGGAAACAGTTTGTTTCGCCTCACCTCTGGCCTTAGGAATTACCTTGTTCGCCTGTTCTTGGGCCTGGTTGACCATGCGCTCCAGGTCCTGCCTCGCCTCGTTGACCTCATTGAAGGCAGGTTTGACCGGGTCCGGCGGAGTCACATCCTGAAGCTCCACTGTGACAAGTTTTATCCCCGTCTTATAATTGGACAATATCTTTTGCATCTCCTCTTTTACCTCGCTGGCCACACCAACCCGGCCCACTGTCAAGACGTCACTTCCCAGCCTGTTGCCAACCACTCTCCGCATAATCGCCTCTGCAATGTCTCGGAAGGCATCGCGCGGTTCCCGAAGCTCAAAGAGGTAGCGCGTCGGGTCCGCAATGCGGTACTGGACAATCCACTGAACGTCAATAACATTGAGATCTCCGGTGAGCATAAGAGATTCGCTTGAAAAGTCACCTCGTCTGAATTGTGTCCGCCTTCCAGCAGCTTGGGTCCGAAAACCAAACTCTTCCTTGAGAACTCGGGCTGTGGGAATCCGACGGGCCGTCTCGACACCGAACGGGATCTTGAAGTGAAGACCCGGGCCTGCCGTTCGTATAACACGACCGAAGCGCTGGATAACCGCCGTCTCCTCCGGTTGCACCGTGTACCAGCTTGAGAAAGCAAGAAAGAGAATGACCACGCCGATCAGTATCGGACCTATTTTAAACCCTTGGAGCTCGCGTCGAATGCGCCCAAACATGTCCTCCAGATCTC
>JAUXIP010000179.1 GCA_030620935.1 Deltaproteobacteria bacterium
AAGCGACCAGAGAAGGCTGGCGGGACGCCTTTCTATTGACTTTTACCGGCTGGGCCGGTATTTTTTTTAAAACTCGTTTGACTATCCGAACAGAGGAGCCCTAAGACCCCGAAATGAATTCTGCACTAGCAATACCGCGCTATTCCGTGCTCAATACCAAGGTCCTGATCCTCAATCGGTCCTATCTCCCCATCCATGTCACTTCGGTGCGTCGTGCCTTCGTCCTCCTTTATCAGGGGATTGCAAAAGCCGTTAACGCGCAATATCAAACCTTTGACTTCGATAGCTGGAGTGATCTCTCCGTCTCGATGCGGGACGAGTCTGTAGGATTGGTTAACCGCGTTATCCGGGTGCCGCGAGTCGTTCTCCTGGTAAGTTACGATCGAGTTCCCAAACGGCAGGTTCGCTTCAGCCGCTACAATATCTATGCGAGAGACAAGTGTACCTGTCAGTACTGTGACAGCAGATACCCGCGTCAGGAATTGAATCTGGACCATGTCATTCCTCGCTCGCGAGGAGGAACCTCTACGTGGGAAAACGTGGTTTGCTCCTGCCAAGAGTGCAACCGGCGTAAAGGAGGCAGGACTCCTCAAGAGGCCCGAATGGTCCTATTACGAAAACCCTATAAGCCCAAGTGGACACCCTTCATGCAAGATACCTTCAACCTTTCCCGTTACCGCGAGTGGCTTCCCTTCCTCAACTCGGTTGATGCCTCCTACTGGAATACGGAGCTTTTGGAAAAGTAACTCTTTTGCCCCAATTGAACGCAATATATTGTGGCAAGCTCTAAAACGTACCCTCTATATTGTCAATTTTTCTTGACTCCTATCCTGGCTTATGAAATAGTGCCAGTAAGATCATCTTTTCGTCTGCAATCTCCCTAGCGGTTCTGCCATGAGCGTAGTAGGCCATGCGCCTTAAATACCTGGAAACAATCGGGTTTAAGTCCTTCGCCCAACGGACGACTCTTCAATTCACCTCAGGAATAACGGCTATCGTCGGCCCCAACGGCTGCGGCAAGTCCAACATCGTCGATGCCCTACGCTGGGCGATGGGGGAGCAAAGCCCTCGCCACCTCCGGGGTCACGTCATGGAAGATATTATCTTCAATGGCAGTGAGAGCCTCGCCCCAACGGGCATGGCAGAGGTTTCCCTGGTTTTCGATAACCAGGACGGCCGGGGACCCGTCGAGTACAATAGCTTCAGTGAAATTATGATCACCCGCCGACTGTTCCGGTCGGGAGAATCTGAGTACTCCATCAACAAGGTTCCTTGTCGACTCAAAGACATTATCGAGTTTTTCCTTGGTACCGGGGTGGGGAGCAAGGCCTATTCCATCGTGGAGCAAGGGCGTGTGGACGAGATGGTCAATGCCAAGCCGGAGGAGCGCAGGCTTCTGATCGAGGAAGCTGCCGGCACCAGCAAATTCAAAAGCCGCAAGGTCGTGGCAGAGCGGAAGCTCGAACGGACCCAGCAAAATCTTCTCCGCGTGAGCGACATTGTTCGAGAAATCGAACGCCAGATCCGAAGCATGGAGCTACAAGCCAAAAAGGCGGAGCGGTACAGGTCCGTCAAGAACGTTCTAAAGGAAAAAGAGCTCACCTACGCAGCTATCCAACAAAGAAGCTTGAAGAACGACATTTCAAGCCTTGAGACGAAGCTCAAGAATGCCGAGGATCGCCAAGCCCAACTCTTGGCCTCGCTTCACTCTCAGGAATCGGAGAGTGAACGCGTTCGGTTGTCGCTTTTAGAGCTGGAAAAAGAAATCGAATCGCGGCAAGAAACGGTTTATCAGTGCAAGGTCAGGATACAGGGAGAACAACAGAAAAGCGATTTCTACAAAAACGATCAATTGAGGCTGGAGGATGAGGATAAGAGAGCCCAGGCGGAACTCCTCCAGCTGCGCGAGAAACTCCGCGTCGTCTCCCTGGAGGTCGAAGAACTGAAAAAGGCCACGGAGCACTTCGTCCAGCTCTCGCTCTTTGAAGAAACCTTGCTGCGGGACAAGGAAAAAGAGCTGGAAGCTTTCCGGCCGCACATCCAGCAGCTGCAATCAGAGATCGACCAAGAAAAAGAATTCCTCATCGACACGGCCAACCAAGTGTCTCACTTAAAAAACGATCTGTCGACGAAAGAAAAACGGCGCGAAGAGATCGAGAAAGAATTGTCCGAGAACCGGGAAGAAGAGGAAACCGCTCTGCGCTCGTTGGAATCCTGGAGAAAAACCCGGGAGGAAAGAGCAACGAGCCGGGACCAGGCTCTGAATCGGACGCGAGAGATCGAAGAGCAAACCCGGGAAATCACGGGCACCCTTCAGGAGTGGAATCAACTCAGAGAGGCACAAGAAACAAAGATAGAACATTTAACAGGACAGATCCACGAGGCTCGCTCCCGGCTGGTCTCACTGAAAGAGATGCAAAAAAACTATGAAGGCTACCAGGAAGGGGTTCGAACGATCATGTTGAAGTGGCGGAACGAGACCACTCCCGAAGGTGTTTATGGCTTGGTAGCGGATGTGATCGAGGCCCCGGAAACTTATGAGAAAGCTTTGACGGCCGTGCTGGGCGACCGTCTTCAGTACGTCATTGTCCGGGGCCACGAGGAAGGGATTGAAGCCATCGAATACTTGAAGCGTGAGTCCTCCGGCCGTAGCAGTTTTGTGCCGCGGCAGCTATCTCGGAAAGTACAACGCTCCCTTCCACCCAACGAACCTGAGGTCGTAGCCCCTCTGCTGGACATGATCACCGTCAAAGAAGGCTATAAAGAAGTCGCCGAATATCTCTTGGGCGATGTGGTCGTGGTTCAGAATCTGAAGTCAGGCTTACAGCTTTGGAACCAAAACGGGTTTGTGAATACTCTGGTCACTCCTGACGGCGAAGTGATAGATCCTATGGGAGTAGTGACGGGCGGAAGTATGGATAGTCTCGAAGGGGGCCTCATTTCACAGAAACGTCGCATGAAAGAAATGGAGAATCTCCTGTCAAGGCTTGAAGACCAGCTCAAAGACGAAGAAAGGGAAACCGGGCTCCTCAAAGAAAAAATCAACCAGAGCGAAATACAGAGGTCCTCCTTATTGGAAGAAGATCACCGCCTCGCGCTGGAGAAGATCCGGTTGGAGCATGATCTCCGTCAGGCCGATCAAGAAATACAGCGTTTGGAGGAAATCCTGAAAACTCTGACACAGGAGCGGGCGGATCTGACGACCACGTTGCGTTTACTAACGGAAGCTTCACAGGAAACTCAAACCGAGATTGAGAGCCGACTTCAAGAGAAACCCGAGCGAGAGAAGAAAATGTTGAAGAAGCAACAGCTCATATCGCAATTGGAGAAAGATTTAGAACGCGTTGAGAAGGAGACCACTGAATCCCGCATCCGGCGAGCGGCGTTAGGCGAGAAAAAAGAGAATACCCATCTCAATTTGGAAAATCGGATCAAACACCAACAGGAGCTTGCCGACCAAATCCGGTCCCGCGAAACGGAGCTCGACGAGGTAAAGCAGAAAAGGGTTCAGCTAGTTGAGATGATTCGTGCCACCGGAAAGGCCCTAGAGGAAGGGACCCAAACCTTGAAAGGGCTTGAAGAAGGTCTGGATCAAGAACGCCAAAAATACAGAGAGATTTCACGCCGTCTGGCCGCGACAGAACAGGCCCTGAAAGAACTCCGGCCTTTAGTAGAGGCTTCTCAGGAAGAGAAAAGCCAACACCAACTCCTTTTATCGGAAAAGAGACTTAACTTGCAGCACCTTGTTGACAACGTGCGGGAAAAGTACGATCGCGAGTTAAAGGAAGTGACACCCGAAGGGATAGAAGCGGGAACAACGCAAGAGGAGCTAGCGACCGAAATCGAGACTTTAAGGAGCCGACTGGAGGGTATGGGAGAGGTGAATCCGGCTGCCATCGGCGAATTCGAGGAGCTTAACAGCCGGTATCAATTTTTAAACCAGCAAAAACAAGACTTGGAAAAGTCGATGGCCGACCTGCAGCAGACCATAGCCAAACTGAATCGGGTTTGTCGTCTGCGTTTCAAAGAGAGCTTCGAGGAGATCAATGAAAAATTCCAGCAAACTTTTCCACGTCTCTTTCAAGGAGGCAAGGCGCGGTTGGTCTTGACGGATGAAAGAGATTACTTAGAGACTGGAGTCGATATCGTCGCTCAGCCTCCTGGAAAAAAGTTGCAGTCGGTCACACTGCTCTCCGGAGGGGAAAAGGCCCTAACCGCTGTGAGTTTACTCTTTGCTATCTTTCTGACGAAGCCCAGCCCTTTTTGCTTTCTCGACGAGGTAGACGCCCCTTTGGACGATGCCAATATCGACCGTTTCAACGGGTTGATCCAAGAGATGAGCCAAACCTCCCAGTTTGTTTTTGTCACCCACAATAAGAGGACCATGCAAGCCGCAGAGCTCCTCTACGGAATCACTATGCAAGAGCCGGGCGTCTCCAAAGTGGTCTCAGTAAAAATGGTCTAGATTTCCGTTCCCTCCCGGTCCACAAGCGCCAACCAGAGCCTTCTTGCCCCTGTTTGCAAGGCTCAACCTTAAAAGGTTAGGGTTTGTTCAAACAGTACGTGAACCTCACGAGAATCAGCGACGCTGGGAGACTGAGCGCGACCTCGCCGTAGGAACGGGGGTGCCCACCGAGCTCTGGCCTAGAAGGAAAGCCGGAACTGACCGAGACAAGGTGGCCACTGCCGAGGGAATTCCGGAAGGATTTCCGCTTGGCCGGGGCCGGAAAGGGCCGCGACGAGAGGCGCGGGAGCGCGAAGCCCTTCCGGCGTCGTATTTCCCGTTAGACCTAACACGTAACTTCCTAGCAATGCCAAAGGTTAAGAACATTTAGAGTATTTAAAAGGAGTTTGACGGATGGAGGAAAAGTCGTTTTTCCAGCGTTTAAAAACCGGCCTCTCGAAGACCCGCGAGAGTTGGGGACAGAAACTAGGAGGCCTCCTGCAGTCCCGCCAGTGGGATGAAGAATCGCTCGACGCCGTGGAGGAGATGTTGATATCGGCTGACGTCGGAACGAAAGCAACCCAGAAACTTATCGAGGCTCTCCGCCGACAACGTCCGGATGAAAATCAACCGACAATGCAAGGCCTGTCAATCTGCTTGCAACGGGAAATGATCAACATGCTCAAGGGGTCAGAGGAGAAAGCCAACCAGCCTTCTTTGTCGGGAAACCCATGGGTCGTTATGTTTTTGGGCGTTAACGGAGTCGGGAAAACTACTACGATCGGCAAGATAGCTGCGAGATTTCGGGAAGAAGGTAAAAAGGTCCTTCTGGTGGCCGCGGATACGTTCCGCGCCGCTGCTATAGAGCAAT